>CAYRSF010000038.1:0-54082 GCA_964427035.1 uncultured Alistipes sp. | reverse complement strand
TTTCTTCCCATGCGGCCGCAAATGCGGTTTCGCCGTCGTTCGGGGTGAGAGTGGCACGAGTTTCCTCTACCGAAGCACCGAACTTAACGGTAACGGTATTTGCAGGAATGACGTTTTCGATATCGGACGTCGCATCCTTGGAACATCCGATGAATGCCGATGCAACTATTGCAACGAGCATCGATGATTTGAATAAATTTTTCATAGCCTTGTCGCAATAATTTTATAACCCCCAGTTACTGGTTTCATTAGTAACGTTTTCGCCATCGATGTCCGAGAGCCCGTCCGGGTCCGAACCGGGAGAATTTTGAAATCCCCGTTCAACGACGGATTCATACATTTCGATTTCGGGAGCGCGGTATATTCTCCCCCCCCCGAGAAATTCGCAATTTACAGTCTTTTTCATTTTTGTAATTCGATATTATAAATTTAGCGTATAATCAACGTATTGCACTATATGGTTCAGCCCATTAATCCAAGCCCATACCGGCTGTAAGAAAGAAATAATCCGGCATCGCATACTTCCCAATCGAATAACCGAACAAAAGTAGCACTTTTTTCACGTAATTATTATATCAAAAAACAGAAATAATTAACAAACAATAAACAATTTTCGCCGGGTGGGGGTGAATGGCAGGAGTCGGGGTGTTTTTCGGGGGGGGGCACCGGGAAGACTGGGCGCACCGGGAAGAACAAGTAATACAGGCGGGAAAAAGAATATCATGCCGCCGCTCCTTAAAGACCTTAATGCGGCGGGGCGGGGAATGGAAAACGTCATGCCGAGGAGCAAAGCGAAACATCTGTTTTCAGATCCTTCGCTGACGCTCAGGATGACGGAGAACGGGCATCGGCGGCTTTCCCGCCGCGACTCCTTAAAGACCTTAACGACCTTAAAGCACCGGCTAATATGCCGGTGCGCGACCTTAACCGACCTTAACCACCTTAATCGACCTTAACCGACCTTAATCGACCTTAATCGACCTTAATCATTGGCAGGTGAAACAGGGTGCGACCCGTACCGTCCGTTCCGCCCGCTCCGCCGAAACACTGTGTGAATAAAATTTTGGCGACAATGCTTTGCAATTTGCTTTAATTGGTTATCTTTGCATCATCGGCAATGGGTGCCGACCGAGAGATAAGAAACTTAAAAATCACATTATAAAATTATGAAAAAGTATAATTTCTATGCCGGACCTTCGATTTTACCGGATGCAGCCCTCGAAAATGCAGCGAAAGCGATTATCGACTTCAACGGAACGGGATTGTCGATACTGTCGATTTCCCACCGGACGAAAGAGTTCGAGGAGGTCGTAGCGTCGGCGAAGTCGCTGTTCCGCGAATTGCTCCGCATTCCGGACAATTACAAAATATTTTTCGTCGGAGGCGGTGCGAGCACGCAGTTTTTCCATATTCCGGCGAACTTTCTGAAAACCAAAGCCGGATACGTACATACGGGCGTCTGGACGAAAAAGGCGATAAAGGAGGCGAAACTGTTCGGCGAAGTGCAGACAATCGCATCGTCGGAGGACAGGAATTTCACGTACATTCCGAAAGGCTTCGCGATTCCGGAAGACCTCGACTACCTTTACATCTGCGCCAACAACACGATTTACGGCACGGAGTACAAGACGGACATCGATTCGCCGGTGCCGCTTATCGCCGACATGAGTTCGGACATATTGAGCCGTCCGGTGGACGTATCGAAATACGCGCTGATTTACGGAGGTGCGCAAAAGAATCTCGCACCTGCCGGAGTAACGTTCGTAATCATCCGCGACGACATGTTGCAGAAAGTCGTGCGCGAGTTGCCGTCGATGGTGAATGTCAATACGCACGTGGATAACGATTCGATGTTCAACACTCCGCCGGTATTCCCGATTTACGTGATGAACGAGACTTTGAAGTGGTTGAAATCCATCGGCGGAGTAGACGAGATACATCGCCGCAACGTCGAAAAGGCGGAGATGCTCTACAACGAAATCGACCGCAACTCGCTGTTCCGTCCGACCGTCGCAAGAGAAGACCGCTCGCTGATGAACATCTGCTTCATCATGGCTGAGGGCAAAGAAGACCTCGCGCCGGAGTTTTTGGAGTTCGCCAAGGCTCGCGGAATGGTCGGAATCAAGGGGCACCGACTGGTCGGCGGTTTCCGTGCATCGTGCTACAACGCCTGCCCGAAAGAGGCTGTCGAGGCGTTGATAGCGTGCATGCAGGAGTTCGAAAAACTTAAAACCGCATAGAGCGATGCCGACGATAGTCCCGTACACATACGAGAAAAAAGAGGAAAAGAGAATTTATTTCACATCATTAATCGAAGGCATGAAAATACTGATTGCAACCGAAAAGCCGTTCGCAAAAAAGGCTGTGGACGGGATAAAAGAGATTCTGGAAGCCGCTCACTACGAGGTGGCTCTGCTCGAAAAATATACCGACAAGTCGCAACTGCTCGAAGCGGTACACGATGCCGATGCGCTGATAGTGCGCAGCGACAAGGTAACGGCAGAGGTGCTGGATGCGGCACCGAATCTGAAAATCGTCGTTCGCGCCGGTGCGGGCTACGACAATGTGGATACCGCCGAAGCGAAACGCCGCGGAGTGGTCGTAATGAATACTCCGGGGCAGAACTCGAACGCCGTAGCCGAACTCGCCGTGGCGATGATGATTTACATGTCGCGCAACAGGTTCACGCCGGGCACGGGGTCGGAAATTCAGGGCAAAACGCTCGCCATACATGCTTACGGCAATGTCGGACGACTGGTCGGGCGCAAAGGCAGGGCACTGGGGATGAATGTTATCGCATTCGACCCGTTCATCTCGGATCCGCAGGTGTTCGCTGCCGACGGGGTGGAGCAAGTCGGTTCGATTGCAGAGTTGTACGCCCGTGCGGACTTTCTGTCGCTGCATATTCCGGCAACCGAGCAGACCAAACGGTCGATAGGCTGCGACCTGCTGAAATCGATGCCGAAAGGCGCAACGCTCGTCAATACGGCCCGCAAGGAGGTAATCGACGAAGCGGGACTGATTGCGGCGATGACCGAACGCGACGATTTGAAATACATCACCGATATCGCGCCCGAAGCGGATGCCGAAATGTCGGAGCGATTCGGGAAGCGTTATTTTGCGACGCCGAAAAAAATGGGTGCGGAAACGGCTGAGGCGAATATCAATGCCGGACTGGCTGCCGCACGGCAAATCGTCGATTATTTCGTCAAAGGCGAAACAAAATTCCAAGTAAACAAATAACGTTGCGGTGCGGCGGTCGTGCGATTGCCGCACCTATAATATATAATAGCGATATGGTAAGAATAAAACCTTTCCGGGGAATCCGTCCGCCAAAAGAGTATGCGGCGGAGGTCGCATCGCGTCCATACGACGTGCTGAATTCGGCGGAAGCGAAAGCCGAAGCGACAGAGCGTTCGCTCCTGCATATAATAAAACCCGAAATCGACTTCGAGCCGATTGCCGACGAACATTCGGAAAAAGTTTACGGCAGGGCGGTCGAAAATTTCCGGCTGTGGAGAGAACGCGGCTGGCTGAAACAGGACGACAAGGAGTGCTACTACGTCTATGCGCAGACGATGAACGGACGGACGCAATACGGACTGGCGATGTGCTGCCACTTCGAAGACTATCTGTCGGGGGCTATAAAGAAGCATGAACTCACGCGCCCCGACAAGGAGGAAGACCGCATGATACACGTTCGGAATCAGAAAGCCAACATCGAACCGGTATTTTTCGCATATCCCGACAATGCCGAAATCGACGCGATAGTGGCGGCGGCGGTCGCGAAACCGGCAGAATACGATTTCGTGGCGGAAGACGGGTTCGGGCATGCGCTGTGGGTAATCGACGATGACGAATCGATACGCCGGATAACCGAAATCTTCGCATCCGTACCGGCACTTTACGTCGCCGACGGGCATCACCGCACCGCCGCCGCCGCACGGGTAGGGCAAGAGATGATGTCGAAAAATCCGAATCATCGCGGCGACGAAGAGTACTGCTATTTCCTCGCCGTAACTTTTCCGGAATCGCAGTTGCGCATCATCGACTACAACCGTGTGGTAAAAGACCTGAACGGCATGAGCGAAACCGAATTCATCGCAGCCCTGAACGAAAATTTCATCGTCGAGAAAATCGGCTGCGAAATCCATACGCCGACCGCGCTGCACAACTTTTCGATGTATCTCGGCGGCGAATGGTACAGTCTCACGGCGAAAGAGGGGACTTACGACGACAGCGACCCCATCGGGGTGCTCGACGTTACGATACTTTCCGACCTCGTGTTGGACAAACTGCTCGGAATAACCGACCTGCGCACGTCGAAACGAATCGATTTCGTCGGCGGAATACGCGGGCTCGGAGAGTTGAAGCGCAGGGTGGACAGCGGCGAGATGAAAGCGGCGTTCGCCCTGTATCCGGTATCGATGAAGCAATTGACTGACATCGCCGACACCGGCAACATCATGCCGCCTAAAACGACATGGTTCGAACCTAAACTGCGTTCGGGAATAGTCATACATTCATTCGAATAAGAACCGTTTAACCGAATTTTGAGATGATAAGGCACATCTGCATGACTGTGGCGGCATTAATGCTGCCTATCGGAACCATTTTCGCCCAAACCGACAAGGGGAAACGCACGGAGTGGCGTTTTTTCAAATCGAACGATTCTGCCGAGCAAAATTTTACGGCGACCGGGATATACCGCTCTTTCTGCGGCGAGCCGTCTGAGATTCGTTTTGTAAGCAAAAAAGGCAGGAAAAGCGGATGCGAATACACGATGAAGTCGGGTATGCCGATAGTAAAAAATGCATCGGCAGGCGATTATTGGCTCTTCGAGATGCCGGTTGAGAATCTCGCGGCGGGGACTGCGGTCGATTTTTGGACGGCATTCACCGCCGAACCGAACGATACGCCGCGCAAGTTCATGTTGGAGTATTGCGACGGCAACAAATGGAAACCTGCATCGGCAGTATCGAAAGCGGACGGGGCAACGTACAACTGCACATCCCCCGCGAAACCGAAAGCCAAATCGCCGCGCTATCTGTGGACTGCCGTGAAGTTGTCCAAGCCGATAAAGAAGGGCGCGGTGCGATTCCGCCTGATGCAGACCGAAAAGTCGCAGGGCAATACCGCACTGTACGGCGGAGCGAGCGGACAGTCGCCGCGGATTATCTGTTACGAGAATATCGAGCCGCGCGACACGCTGCGGATACTGTTTTTGGGGAACAGTTATACGTATTATAACCTGTATCCTATAATATTCAAGGAGATTGCTTGGCGCGAAGGGCATTATGCCGATTGTTCGATGTTCGTATCGGGCGGTTACACGATGAAGGCGCATCTCGCCAATTCGGTTTCCCGCGAAGCGGTTGCAGCCGGCAACTACGACTATGCGATGATTCAGGATCAGAGCATCACGCCCATCATGAACGGTACCGAAGACGATTTCGGGCAGGAAAAGCATCTGTGCGAAATGGTATCTTTCATCCGCAAGTCGAGCCCGACAGTAAAACCCGTTGTCGAAATAACATGGGGGCGCAAGAGGGGAAACAACAACCTCGGTAAATATAAGCCTGTCGCCGAGAAGTATCCGCAATATTTCTCCGATTACAATGCTATGCAGAGCCGTCTTATAGAGACGGTCGGCGAATCGGCGAAAGCGGCGGGTGCGGAGATTGCGCCCGTCGGCATCGCATGGCAGACCGTTCGCCGCGAACGTCCGGACATAGAACTGTATGCCAAGGATGCGCACCATCCGTCGTATGCAGGCTCCTATCTGTCTGCCGTCGTAGCATATCTGACGATTTACCGTACGCCGTTCGGCAATAATCCGACAGACGGCAAACTCGATTCGGAAACGGCCGCTTATTTGAGAGATGTCGCACAACGGACGGTTCTCGGCAATGCCGAATAAACGCAAGCGAAGATTTCGATGACAAGTTATTTCAAAAATCGCTATCTTTGCACGAAATAAAATCGCAAGACGAACATTCTATAACTGCAAAAACATAATTACCATGACTATCAAAGAAAGAATGGACAAGGCACTCGAAATGGCGGGTCAGACCAAGGGTGCCGAAATCTCGCAGGGTGCAATCAAAAGCACGCCCGTATTGTTCAAAAAATTCTTCCCGGGCGAGAAGGCTATCGTAATCACCGACCATTTCGTTTGGACTGCTGCCGGCGAAGCGGTATACAATATCATGAATGCCGAAGGAATCGAGTGTGAAAAATTCATCATTCCGGACAAAAGTTTCCATGCCGAATGGAAATATGTCGAGATGGTCGAGGAGGCTCTCAAAAACAGCAACGCCATAGCAATCGCCGTCGGTTCGGGCGTTATCAACGACCTCTGCAAACTCGCATCGCACCGGCTCGGCAAACGCTATATCTGCATCGCCTCGGCGGCATCCGCAGACGGATACTCCACATCGGGCTCGGCAATCGTAAAGGACGGCTCCAAGCAGACCTTCTCCTGCCCTGCACCTCTCGTTATCATCGGAGACTCGGATATACTTCGCAATGCGCCGAAACGCCTTACCACCGCAGGTTATGCCGACCTCGCCGCAAAGATTCCGGCAGGCGGAGAGTGGATGATAGCCGATTTGTTCGGTACGGAACCTATCATTCCCGATGCATGGCATGCGATTCACGACATGCTTCCCGAACTGCTCGCCGATGCACAAGGCATCGCCGACTGCACGCCGAAAGCGGTAGAAAATCTTTTCGCCGGACTGACAATGGCGGGAGTGGCGATGCAAATCGCGGATTCGACACGTCCTCTTTCATGCGCCGAACACCTTTACAGCCATATCCTCGACATGACCCACCATACGTTCGAAGACCGCATCGTACTGCACGGATTTCAGGTGTCGGTCGGCACTCTTACGATGTGCGCATTCTTCGATCGACTGCTCAAAGAGGATCTCACCAAACTCGATGTCGATGCATGCGTTGCCGCTTGGCCGACCAAAGAGCAGGAAATCGCGCGTGCGACCGAACTGTTCAAGAATTTCCCTGTACCGGAACTCGGACCTACCGAAATCGCCAAGAAATGGCAGTCGCCGGAGGAGATTCGCAGACAGTTGAATCTCGTCAAGAGCGTTTGGCCCGAATTCAGCGAGAAACTGCGCAAGCAGGTTTACCCGTTCGAGAAGATGTACGATTTATTCAAGACCGCAGGGGCTCCGCTGGATCCGACCCAAATCGGCGTTACCCGCAAGGCTTGGCGCGACAATACCAATCTCGTACAGTTGATGCGTTGGAGAATCAATCTGTTCGACCTTGCCAAACGCACTCAAATTTTCGACAAACTCGTCGATGGCGTATTCGGCAAAGGCGGCGTACTGGAAGCATAACCGTATTCGGACTTTCAATAAAAACAGCGGTTGCCTTGTGCACAGGGTAACCGCCGTTTTTTTATTACCTTCTCAACATATTAAAAACGAACAATTAATCATGATTAAAAATATAATTTTCGATTTCGGAGGCGTTATCGTCGAAATGACTCGCGAAAACTCGGTAAAAGCATTCGCCGACCTCGGATTGCCGGATGCGGATTCAAGGCTCGACAAATACCACCAGACCGGAATATTTCAGGAACTGGAAGAGGGCCGTTTGAGTGCCGACGGATTCCGTCGCGAAATAGGGGCTCTGTGCGGTCATGAGGTAACGATGGAGGAGGTCGCATACGCATGGCGTCGCTTTTTCGGAGAAGCGGATACGCGCAAACTCGAATACCTCGACGGACTTCGCAAAAAGTATCGCGTTTTTCTGTTAAGCAACACCAATCCATTCGTTATGTCATGGGCTTGCAGCCCGAAATTCTCGAATGCGGGCAGACCGCTGACGGATTATTTCGACAAACTCTATCTGTCGTACGAAATCGGACATACCAAACCCGCACCGGAGATATTCGACCGCATGATTGCCGACAGCGGAATCGTACCGTCGGAAACGCTCTTCGTCGATGACGGAAAGTCGAATACGGAGGTCGGACGCAGTTTCGGAATGCTCACGCTTCAACCCGACAACGGCGAAGATTGGAGGGACGGTCTTACGGGGCTATTAACCGAAATAAATGAGTAAACTCTCGTAAATTACCATATTCTTTCAGCCTAAAAACAATATCGGCTTTGCGTTTTATGATTTGTTTTTTGTAATTTTGTGCAACCAATGCACAATATCATGCAAAAATCAATGACTGGATTCGGCAAAGCCGAAATCGCTATCGATAACAAAAAAATAATCGCCGAGATTCGCTCGCTCAACTCCAAACAGTTGGATCTTTCGATAAAGATTCCTGCCGCTTATCGTGCAACGGAGTACGAAATCCGCAATATCGCATCGCAAATGCTCGTTCGCGGTAAAATCGACATTACGGTAACCGTCGAAACGACCGACATCGAAACCTCGGCAAAAATCGATCGCAATCTGTTCAGGGCATATCTTCGCCAAGTTACGGACGCGCTGGCATATTCGGGCATCGATGCCGGTTACGATGCAATCGTACCGGCGATATTGAGAATGCCGAACGTCATCGCAACCGACACGGCATCCGCACCGGAAGCAGAACTCAAAGCGATAAGCGTTGCTGTTGCGGAAGCGGCTGAACGGCTCGACGAGTTTCGCGGACAGGAGGGTGCGACACTGATTGCCGACCTGCTGCGCAGAGTAGACCTGATTGAACATTACCGCAACGAAATAACCCCTTTCGAGCAGTCGAGGGCAGAGGCGATACGAACCCGCATACGCGAAAGCATAGAAAAACTCGGAATCGAACCGGACAACAACCGATTGGAGCAGGAGATGATCTTCTACATCGAAAAACTCGACATCACCGAAGAGAAAGTCCGTTTGCTGAACCACTGCAAATATTTCCGCGAAGTTGCCGAAAACGAACCGCAGGCAGGACGCAAACTCGGCTTCATCGCTCAGGAGATGGGGCGCGAAATCAACACGACCGGCTCGAAAGCCAACCAGCACGACATACAGATTTTAGTCGTGAAGATGAAAGATGAGTTGGAAAAGATAAAGGAACAGGTTCTCAACCTGTTATAACAATTACCCGCGACAATGGAGAAACTGATAATATTTTCGGCTCCGAGCGGTTCGGGCAAAACTACCATCGTCCGCGAACTGCTCAAAAAATATCCGCAATTCGAGTTTTCGATTTCGGCGACCTCGCGTGCGCCGCGAGGAACGGAACGGGACGGAGAGGACTACTATTTCATGACGAACGACGCTTTCATGAAAGCCGTTGCCGAAAACCGTTTCGTCGAATGGGAAGAGGTGTATGCCGGGACCTGCTACGGCACGCTCAAAAGCGAAATCGAACGTATATGGGCAAAAGGCAGCGTCATAATCTTCGATGTGGATGTGATGGGCGGAATAAACCTCAAAAAAATATTCGGCGACAAGGCATGCTCGATATTCATCATGCCTCCGTCGATAGATGAATTGGAACGACGCCTTATATGCCGAGGAACGGACTGTGCCGAGGTTATCGCCAAACGGGTGGCGAAAGCGGAATTCGAGATATCCAAATCGTCCGACTTCGACCATATAGTCGTAAACGACGACCTTGCGAAAGCCGTCGGCGCAACGGAAAAGATAATCGATGAATTTTTAGAACGAACGGTATGAAAAAGAGGGTCGCACTCTATTTCGGATCTTTCAATCCCGTTCATCGAGGTCATATCGCACTGACCGAATGGGTAGTGGAACAGGGATTGTGCGACGAAGCCGTACTTATCGTTTCGCCGCAGAATCCGCTGAAAGAGTGTGCCGAACTCGCGCCCGAGTTCGCCCGATACCAAATGTGCGAACTCGCTTGCGCCGAATCGAAATATCCCGACAGAATAAAGGTGTCGGCGGTAGAGTTCACTCTCGAAAAGCCGTCGTACACGATAAACACGCTGCATTTTCTGCGCGATAATTTCGGCGGCGAAATGCAGTTTTCGATACTCCTCGGCGCAGACAACATGGCGATATTCGACAAATGGGTCGGACATGACGAGATATTGCGCGATTACGAAATAATGGTCTACCCGCGAACCGGATACGATTTCAATCCGTTCCCGTCCCGCAAAAACGTGCATTATCTCGCCGGCGCACCTATATTCGACTATGCCGCCACCCGAATACGCGATGCCGTCGGACGCGGCGAGAACATCGACGACAAGGTCTGCCGCTCCGTGGCGAAATACATTCGCGAAAACGATTTGTGGAGTCCCGCAATGCGAATAGCAAGCCTGAACGAACGGATAGCGAAAAATCCCGCCGACTCCGCACTGCTCACCGAACGCGGAATATGGCATTTCCGCATGAAAGAGTTCGACCTTGCCGCATCGGATTTCCGAGCCGCACTCACGATAGACAACGACAATAAGGAGGCGGGGGAGTTCCTCGCCATTACGGAAGAAACTTTAAGAAACCGATTTTTATAAGAATATGGAAAGACTTAAAATAGCACTGCTTGCCGGCGGCAATTCGTCGGAACGCGAAATCGCATTGCAGAGTGCCGCACAGATAGCCGATGCGCTCGACGCATCGAAATACGACGTAAAAGTCATCGATATTCACTATCGCGATTGGACATATGCCGCACCCGACGGGCGCAAATATCCGCTCGACAAGAACGATTTCTCGCTCACTGTGGACGGCGAGCGTACCGAATTCGAATATGCACTGATAATCATACACGGGACACCGGGCGAGGACGGCAAACTGCAAGGTTATTTGGACATGATGGGTATCCCGTATTCATCGTGCTCGCAAGTGTCATCGACAATTACGTTCGACAAGATTTCGACCAAACGCGCCGTTGCCGGTCGCGGAATCAATCTCGCCAAAGAGATTCTGCTCGGTCGCGGCGACAAGATAGATGCAGCCGAAATCGTCGCACGCCTCGGACTGCCGGTATTCGTCAAACCGAATGCGAGCGGCAGCAGTTTCGGAGTTACGAAGGTAACCGACGAGTCCGAAATCGAAGCGGCAGCAGCGAAAGCGTTTGCCGAAAGCGACGAAATCCTTGTCGAAGAGTGCATATCGGGACGCGAAATGGGGTGCGGCATAATGATAGCGAACGGGAAAGAGTACTTGTTCCCGATAACCGAAATAGTACCGAAAAAAGACTTTTTCGATTATGAAGCCAAATACGAAGCCGGAATGTCGAACGAAATCACGCCGGCATGCATCTCCGACGACATCAGGGCGGAACTCAACCGCATGACGGCAGAGGCATATCGCGCCTGTCGCTGCCGGGGCGTCGTGCGCGTCGATTTCATCGTTACCGATGCCGGCAAGCCGTACATGATAGAGATAAACTCCATACCGGGCATGAGCGGCGGAAGCATCGTCCCCAAACAGGTTCGTGCGATGGGAATGACGCTCGGAGAGTTGTATGACATCGTAATCGCCGATACGTTAAAACGATAACCGATGATAGAAATCGACGGCAAAATAGTCAGCGACGATATTCTGACCGAATGTTTCGCCTGCGACATCGCCCGATGCAAGGGCGAATGCTGCGTAGACGGCAATTCGGGTGCGCCGCTCGAAATGGAGGAGGCGGACATATTGGAGGAGGAGTACGAAAACTACAAACCTTACATGACGCCCGAAGGCATCGAGGCGGTCGAACGGCAGGGATTCATGGTCGTAGATTTCGACGGCGACTATACCACGCCTCTGGTCGGCGATGCCGAATGCGCATATTCGTATTGCGAGAACGGCATTACGCTGTGCGCTATCGAGAAAGCCTTTCGCGAGGGCAAATGCTCGTTCCGCAAGCCCATATCGTGCCACCTTTACCCGATTCGGCTCATCAATCTGTCGAACGGCACGACAGGGTTGAACTATCATCGCTGGAACGTATGTTCGTCGGCGTGCGAGAACGGTCGCAAACTCGGCATTCCGGTTTACAAGTGGCTGCGCGAACCGATTATCCGGCGATTCGGAGAAGAATTTTACAAGGCGTTGGAATGCGCCGAAGATTTATTGAAAAGTTATGACAGGAATTAGAATCACTGGGGCAGCGATTTTGGCGACACTGGCACTGTTCGCCGATGTTCATGCGCAAGAGAATGCGAATGCCGGCGACAGCGTAATCGTTGCGGCGAAACCGACCGTTCTGCCGATAACTCCGGTGCGCGAACTGCGCAGCGCAATAATCATGGATACGCTGCCTACGGACAACGAAGCCGTAAGCATCATACTCTACAACGACAATACATGGCGTTACGTGCGCAACAGAACTATCGAACAGGATTCGACGACATTCAGCAAATACTGGAACACCGACATCATTTCGCCGTATCGGGACGTACCGTTGAATTCGCTTCCGCAATCGGTCGCCATTTCGCTCGTCGATTCATTGAAAAATTATCACTATCCGTATATAGGCCGGATTACATCCCGCTACGGACCGCGCCGGCGGCGCAACCACAACGGCATAGACATAGCCCTGAAAACCGGCGATACGATATATTCGGTATTCGACGGTCGCGTCAGATTCTCGAAAAGCACCGAAACCGGTTACGGAGGGTTGATAATCATCCGCCACGACAACGGACTCGAAACCTACATGGGGCACCTGTCGAAGCGTCTTGTCGAGGCTGACGAGTGGGTGGTCGCAGGTCAGCCGATTGCACTCGGAGGCAGTTCGGGACGCAGTACGGGACCACACCTCCATTTCGAATGCCGCTATTGCGGGCAGTCGTTCGACCCGGAGCGGCTTATCGATTTCAAAACCGGAAATCTCCGTCGCGAAACGTTCCTGCTCAAACGTTCGTATTTCGACATTTACTCCAAATACGACCAGAATTTCGACGACGAAATCGCCAACTACAACGACGACAAGAAAGAGGCTGCCGCACTCGCCGCAAGACGCTACTATACGGTGCGCAAGGGCGACACATTGAGCGGCATCGCATATCGCAACCATACGACGGTCGCACGCATCTGCAAACTCAACGGAATCAGTGCGAAAAAGACATTGAGTATCGGCAAGAGATTGAGAATCAAATAAAGACGAACGCATGCTGCAACCCCTCCGAATATTCTTATTCGGAGGGGTTGCAGCATATCTACAATTTCCGCGCGCCGAAAATCGACGAACCGATGCGGACCATGGTCGAGCCGCAATCGACGGCGACAGGGTAGTCGTCGGACATTCCCATCGACAAAATATCGAAATCCGGACAGAACATCGGCGCAAGTTCATTCTTTATCGCAGCAAGCCGCCCGAAGTCGGAACGGATAACAGCCGCATCGTCCGTATTGGTCGCCATTCCCATAATACCGCGTATACGGATATTGCGCAGCCGCACGAAGGCATCGCCGTGCAGACAGGTTTTCAACTCCGAATAATCCCAGCCGCTCTTGGTCTCCTCCTGCGCGACATGCACTTCGAGCAGGCAATCGACAGTGCGACCGCATTTGGCGGCTTCGCGGTCGATACATTCGAGCAGCCGCGCACTGTCCACCGACTGAATCAGCGAAACGAACGGCACGACGGCACGCACTTTATTGGTCTGCAAATGCCCGATCATATGCCACTCTATATCTTTCGGCAACGCTTCGTATTTCGCCACGAGTTCCTGCACGCGGCTCTCGCCGAAGATGCGCTGTCCCGCTCCGTATGCCTCCATTACGGCTTCGGCAGGATGAAATTTGGACACGGCGACGAGCGTTACCCCTTCGGGCAGCGTCGCTCGGATTTCGGATAAACGCGATGCGACTGACATATTGGATTGTTTTATCATCACGCAAAATTAACACAGCAAAACAAAAATAGCAACCGCAATGCCCAAATATTCGACCGCATGAAGCATATAAGACGAAATTTAACGTATCTTTGTACGGGAACAACAAAATAAAATATATGAAAAAACTGATATTAACGGCAATTTGCACTACCGCTTCACTGTCGGCACTCGCATGCACGAACTTCATCGTAACGAAAGGCGCATCGACCGACGGTTCGGTAATGGTAACCTACGCCGCAGACTCGCACGCACTTTACGGTGCGCTCTACAAGTACAATCCGACGAAGAAACCGGCTGCGACGATGCCCGTTTACGAATGGGATACGGGCAAATACATGGGCGTAATCGAGCAGGCTGCAACCACATACGCCACCGTCGGCAACATGAACGAACATTCCCTCATCATTACCGAGACCACATGGGGAGGACTTCCGCAACTCGAAGACAAAAGCGGCAAAATCGACTACGGTTCGTTGATATACATAACGTTGCAACGTGCCCGCACTGCCCGCGAGGCTATCGGCATCATCGTCGAACTCGCCAATAAATACGGCTATGCGTCCAGCGGCGAATCATTCTCGATAGCCGATGCCGACGAGGCATGGATTATGGAGTTGATTGGCAAGGGCATGGATCTCGCTCCGGACGGCAGCAACCGACGCAGGGGCATCGTATGGGTCGCTCGCCGGATTCCTGACGGATACGTTTCGGGACATGCCAATCAGGCTCGAATCTCGACATTCCCGAAAGACGACCCCGAAAACTGCATCTTCGCTCCGGATGTCGTATCGTTCGCACGCGAAGCGGGTCTGTACGAGGGCAGCGATGAGGATTTCAGTTTCTGCGACACCTACAATCCGATAGACTTCGGCGGCATGCGCGGATGCGAAGCGCGTGTATGGAGTTTCTTCCGTACCGTTGCCGACGACATGGACAGGTACGTCGATTACGCCATGGGGTACAACGCCGAAAACCGTATGCCGCTGTGGGTAAAACCGCGCACGAAGGTTTCGCCGAAAGTTCTTTTCGATGCCATGCGCGACCACTATGAAGGGACGCCTATGGACATGACGACCGATCTCGGCGCAGGAGGTCATAACTGCCCGTACCGCTGGCGTCCGATGTATTTCACCGTCGATGGGGTGGAGTATTGCAACGAACGTGCTACCGCGACGCAGCAAACCGGCTTCTGGTTGTGCGGACAGGCTCGCAAAGGCAGGACGGGCATACTCTGGTTCGGTGTGGACGATGCAGCGACATCGTGCCTCACCCCGATTTACTGCAACATCGCCAAGGTTCCGCCGACACTCGACGAACACAACGGCTCGATGCTCGAATACTCGCCTACGTCGATGTTCTGGCTCTTCAACCGCGTAACCAATTTCGCCTACATGCGCTATGACATGATAAGTGCAGACATCCGCAAAGCGATAGACGAATGGGAGTACGACAAACTCGCCGAAGTCGAAAAAATCGATGCCGAAGCCGCAAACATGTCCGCCAAAAAAGCACGCAAGTTGCAGACCGAATATTCGCTCGCCACGGCACAGAGACTGTTCGACAAGTGGAGTGCGCTCGACCGCTATCTGCTCGTGAAGTATATGGACGGCAACGTCAAGTCGGAGGACGAAAAGGGATTCATCGAGAACGGAAACGGCAAGGGCATACCTGCCAAAATCCAATACCCGGGCTATAACGAGAAGTGGCAGCGTGCAGTCGCGAAAGACAACGGCGAAATACTGAAAGTAATCAAATAGATGCGATTATGAGATTCGACATTATAATCATCGGAAGCGGGCCTGCGGGCTATGTCGCGGCTGTCAGGGCATCGCAATTGGGAAGGAAAGTCGCGCTTGTCGAACGGGCGGAAGCCGGCGGAACATGCCTCAACTGGGGTTGCATCCCGACGAAAGCATTGCTCAAAAGCGCGCAGGCATTCAACTGCTGCCGCAATGCAGCGAACTACGGAATCGAGGTTTCGGGCGAGGTCAAACCCGACATGGCGAAAATCGTCGCACGGTCGCGTACGGTTGCCGGGAACATGAACAGGGGCGTAATGTTGCTGCTCGAAAAATACGGCATCGAGATTATACGCGGATTCGGCAAACTCGTATCCGCCGATACGGTCGATGTAGACGGCGAGAGGTACGAAGCCGACAACATAATCCTCGCCACGGGTGCGCGTCCGCGGGAAATGCCGTTCATGCCCATCGACCACGAACATATAATTTCATCGAAAGACGCTCTGGCACTCGACCGCATTCCTGAAAGTATCGTCGTTGTAGGTTCGGGAGCGATAGGCTGCGAGTTCGCATATCTCTATGCGACGCTCGGCTCAAAAGTTACGATAGTGGAGTATATGCCGCAGATTCTGCCGCTCGAAGACGAGGAAATCGCAAAAGCCATGGAACGCACGTTCCGCAAACTGCGCGCAACCGTAATGACATCCGCCGCCGTAAAAGGGGTAAACATTAAAGCCGGCAGATGCGAGGTCGCAGTGGAAGGCAAAAAAGGCGCGGAAACGCTCGAAGCCGAAACGGTACTCTCGGCAGTAGGCATTAAGTCGAACATCGAAGGCATCGGACTCGAAGCGGTCGGCATCAGAACCGAACGCGACAAGGTGGTAGTAGACGAAAATTTCCGCACATCGGTCGATGGGGTATATGCCGTGGGCGACATCATCGACACTCCGGCACTCGCCCACGTCGCATCGGCCGAAGCGGTCCGCTGCGTCGAAGCAATCTGCGGACTGCAACCGAAGGCAATCGACTACTCGTCGATTCCGTCCTGCATATTCACCTCGCCGGAGATTGCATCCGTAGGTTTGACGGAAAAGCAGGCAGCCGAACAGGGAATAGACTACACGGTCGGACGCTTCCAGTTCGCAGCGTCGGGAAAGGCCATGGCGGCAGGCGAACGCGACGGATTCGTAAAGTTGATTTTCGACGGCGACAAACGCATCATCGGCGCGCACATGATCGGAGCGAACGTTACCGAGATGCTCGGAGAACCGACGCTCGCCAAAACTCTCGGTGCGACAGCCTATGATATCGCGCACACCGTACATTCGCATCCGACAATGAACGAGGGCATCATGGAAGCCGCCGAGCAGGTTCTCGGCTGCGCCATTCACGCATAAACCGATACTTCCACAAAACAGCAACGCAGTTCTCGAAAGAGAACTGCGTTTGCTTTGACCGCAGAAGATGCCGTTATTTCAACTTCTCGCGAATGAAAAGGAAATAGGCTGCCAAACCTATCCAACTCGTAACAAGGATAAGCAATGCAACAAGTACCTTAATCCACATTTCCGTTGCGGTCTTCTTGGCAAAAATCTCATAAACCGCATAAATGGAGAGAATCACTCCCACCCAATAAACAATCGATGCAATCATAGCGTTTTGATTTTTAAGTTATACTAAAATGGTTCTTGTAAATAGATTTTCCGGATAAACTATATCGCTCAAAAACAATCCCTGAGGAGGCGCTCCGCTGCTCGAACGCGACAAATCCCGCGATTCGGCGATTTCACGAAATTCTTCGGTCGTATACCGACCGCGACCGACATCCACCAGCGTGCCGACAATCGCCCGCACCATATTCCGCAAAAAACGGTCTGCCCTGACTGTAAACCTCAAAACGCCGTTATCCACGATTCGCCACTCGGCTGCATTTACCCGGCAGATGTTGGTTTTATTGTTGGAATTCAGTTTGGCGAACGTCGTAAAATCGGTCATTGCGGGTAGCACGGCAGCCGCCTCGTTCATGCGCTCGACATCCAAAGGCACATAATAGAGCCATGCAGAGTTGCGCAGGAACGGATTTTTCTTCGGTGAAAGGAAATAGGTATATTCGCGCTCGACGGCATCGAATCTGGCGTGCGCATCGGATGCGACCGGAGTAATCGCATCTATCGCAATATCCTGCGGCAGCATCGTATTCAGTTTGTATATTGTCTGCGGAATATCGAATTCGGCATCGGTATCGAAATGCGCCACGTAATACGATGCGTTCACGCCCGTATCGGTACGTCCGGCACCTACTATTTCGGTAGGCGAGCGCATTATTTTGGACAGTGCATCCTCGACAGTGCGCTGTACGGTCGGAGCATCGGGCTGACGCTGCCAGCCGCAATACGCCGCTCCGTCATATCTTAATTCCGCGAAATATCTCATGACACACAAAAATAACTGTTTTTTTCGAATAAAGCAAAATAAAATATAAGGACTTTATACTACTCAAAGCCGACGACATATCGTCGGCACGGTCTTAACGGCTTTAAAGATTTTAAGAAAAACCGGCTGCCCTCACGGACAGCCGGTTTCATGAAATTTATCGTTTAGGGCGTATATTATAAATTATCTCTCTATTCTTCACGCGACGACTTTCGGCACGGGCAGCCGCACCGTCCCTTCGCACATGTATGCAATATACGACATATTTTAGTATAAACCAAATGTTTCCGACAAAAAAAATATTTCCCGGGCGCAGCCGATTCCGATTTTATACCGACATGATGAAATCCGATTTTGTAAATCCTGCAAAATAGAGTATCTTTGTCGGTGTTCAATCCGAATCGGAATCTGGTTATGAAAGTCGCGATTATCGGCTACGGAAGAATGGGACATGAAATCGAAAAGATTCTCATCGACCGCGGGCACTCCGTAGACCTTATAATAGATATAAACAACAACGGGGATTTATGCCCCGAGAAACTCGCAGGCATCGACGTGGCGATAGAGTTCACCACTCCGCAGACCGCATACGACAACATCCGCACCTGCATCGAAGCAGGCACGGCAGTCGTCAGCGGGACTACGGGATGGACGCAGCGGCTGCCCGAATTGCAGGAGTTGTGCCGCCGGAAAAACGGCACGATGATTTATTCGTCCAATTACTCGCTCGGCGTAAACATTGCATTCAGGCTCAATCGCTATCTGGCCGATATGATGAACCGTTTCGAAGCCTACGACGTGAAAATGGAGGAGATACACCACATCCAAAAGAAAGATTCGCCGAGCGGAACGGCGATATCTCTTGCCGGCGACATAGTAGCGCGTCTCGACCGCAAGCAGGGGTGGGTGAACGGACCGTCCGGCGATCCGGCGAAGATAGAAATATCCTCCGTGCGCGAAGGAACCGTTGCCGGCATACACACCGTAACATACGAATCCGATGACGACATTCTGGAAATCAAACATACGCTCAAAAGCCGTCGTGCACTCGCAGCGGGAGCGGTTGCCGCTGCGGAATTCGTCTGCGGGCGCAAAGGAGTATTCACGATAGACGATTTATTTGAAAATTAGAATCATGGAAATCAAATCGATATTCAAAAACAAGTGGACGAAGTTCTCGGTCGCAGCCGTAATATATACGCTGCTGTTCGTCGTATGGACAGGCAATGCATGGATGCTGTTCGGGCTCGTATTCATCTACGATTATTTCATTTCGCGGTTGTTCCACAAATACATCGGCAAACGGAACGAGGAGTTGTGCGCCAAAAGCAGACTCTACAACAGCATTTACGGCTGGGTGGATGCAATCGTATGGGCTGCCGTTGTCGCTACATTGATACATCTGTTCATTTTCCAACTCTATGTCGTCCCGACATCATCGATGGAAAAAACCATTCTTATCGGCGACTATCTGTATGTCAGCAAACTGACATACGGACCGCAGGTTCCGCAAACACCGCTGTCGGTTCCGTTCGTGCACAATACGATGCCGTTTTCGACGACCCGAAAATCCTTCTCCGAAAAAATAAAATGGTCTTATCACCGATTGAAAGGATTGAAACCCATCGAGCGCAACGATGTGGTGGTGTTCAATTTCCCCGCTGGGGATACTGTCCTGCTGGAAAACCAGTCGGTAACGTATTACGATGTACTTCGCGAATATCAAATGACATTCGGCGAAAAGGAGGGTCGCGAACGGCTCAACCGCGACTACACGGTAGCCGCACGTCCGGTAGACAAACGTGAAAACTACATCAAACGCTGCGTCGGCATTCCGGGCGATACGATACGCATCGCAGGAACCGAATTGTACGTAAACGGCGAAAAGCAGACCGACATTCCGACCCGCCAATATATTTATTTCGTCCATACGACCGCACCGCTCACCAAATACGCTATCGCTAAACTCGGCATAACCGAGTACAACGGCAACACTCCGTATTACTACATGTCGATGACCGACGAAACGGCTGAACGGCTGGCGCAACTGCCGAATGTAACGAATGTAGTAAGATACGAAGCGAAAGAGACTTCGACAGACATATTCCCCAACGACGCGTCGTATTCGTGGACGCAGGACAATTTCGGTCCGCTCTGGATTCCGGCGAAAGGTGCGACGGTCGAACTTACCGCTGAGAATCTGCCGCTCTACCGACGCATAATAGAGCAATACGAAGGCAACCGTCTCGAAGTCGAAAACGGCGAAATATTCATCAACGGCGAAAAGGCATCGGCGTACACTTTCAAAATGAACTACTATTGGATGATGGGCGACAATCGCCACAATTCGGCGGATTCGCGGTTCTGGGGATTCGTGCCGGAGGACCATATCGTCGGCAAGGCTTCATTCATAGCATTCTCCCGCGACAGGAGCAACGGTGAAGGCATACGCTGGAACAGAATTTTCAAAAAGATAGAGTAGGGCGACGAACGTGGAATCGAAAGACTGTTATCTGACCATTGCCGCCGAAGCGGAAGCCGTATGCAAAGAGCGAAGCAGCAAGTTCCTTGCATTCGCCTATCCCGTAACGGACGAAGAACGGATAAAGGAGATTCTCGATTCGCTGCGCAAACGATATTACGACGCCACGCATCACTGCTATGCATGGCGGCTCGGAGCATATGGCGAATCTTTCCGCGCCAACGACGACGGCGAGCCGTCGGGCACTGCCGGAAAGCCGATACTCGGGCAACTGCTTTCGCATGACATTACGGATTGTCTGATTGTCGTAGTCCGTTATTTCGGAGGGACCAAACTCGGCGTTTCGGGACTGATTCAGGCATACAGGGAGTCGGCGCAGGCGGTGATAGCCGAATGCGAAATCATCGAAAAGACGGTCGATACGAATATCAGGGTCGAATTCTCGTACATCGTAATGAACGATATAATGCGCATAGTCAAAGAGGAGAATCCGCGCATCGCGACCCAAAATTTCGACAATCTGTGTTCGATGACGCTGTCGATAAGACAAAGTCGCGCCGAAGGTCTTATCGGCAAACTCAACAAGATTTCGGGCGCAACAACGGAGGTACTGCAAAGTGTTTGATTCTATATACATAAAGGGGGCGAGAGTACATAACCTCAAAAATATCGAGGTAAACATTCCGCACAACCGGCTCGTCGTCATAACGGGGCTGTCGGGGTCGGGAAAATCGACTCTCGCATTCGACACCATTTTCGCGGAGGGGCAGCGTCGCTACGTCGAAAGTCTGTCGGCATATGCCCGTCAGTTTCTCGGACGCATAAACAAACCGGACGTCGATTTGATTTCCGGCATCGCGCCTGCAATAGCGGTAGAGCAAAAGGTTAATATCCGCAACCCGCGTTCGACCGTCGGCACATCGACGGAGATATACGACTATCTGAAACTGCTTTTCGCCCGCGCCGGACATACCTATTCGCCGATTACGGGCATGGAGGTAAAGTGTTACGACACCGACGACATAGCGGAGCACATCGCATCGCTCGGCGACGGCATCCGCATAATCATCGCCGTCCCGATGCGGCTGAAAGAGGGTCAGGGAATCATCGAGAAACTGACATTGCTGCTCTCGGACGGAATCCAGCGCATCTGTCATAAGGGCGAGATCGCAATGATCGAGGATTTCATACCCTCGATAGACGATTCGATACGGACCGAAGACATAGACATCGTCATCGACCGTCTGCGCACCTCGACCGATGACGATACGCAAACACGTATCCGTGAATCGGTTTCGCGTGCACTCGGCTACGGCACCGACAGTTGCATAGTAATCACCGACGACGGCAGGCGCGAGTTCCCGACCGGATTCGAGGCTGACGGCATAACATTCGAACGTCCGACCGAACATCTTTTCAGTTTCAACAATCCGCTCGGGGCATGTCCCCGCTGCGAAGGCTACGGAAAAATCGTCGGCATCGACGAGAATCTGGTCGTTCCCGACAAATCGAAAAGCATCTACGACAATGCGATAGCATGTTGGAGAGGCGACACGATGCGCTGGTTCCGCGATCAACTCGTGAACAATGCCTACAAATTCGATTTCCCGATTCACGAACCGTACTACAAACTTTCGGCAGAGCAGAAACGGCTGCTGTGGACGGGCAACGAATATTTCGACGGGCTGAACGGATTCTTCGATTATCTCGACTCGGAGCGGCACAAAATACAGTTCCGCGTTCTAAAAGCACGTTACACGGGCAAGACGGTATGCCCCGAATGCGGCGGCAGCCGACTGCGTCGCGAGGCTTTATATGTCAAAATCGGCGGCAAAACGATAGCCGACCTCGTGTCGATGAGCGTAGATTCGCTTATCGTGTTTTTCGAAAGATTGCAACTCGACGAACACGACACCAAAACCGCAAGCCGAATAATAACGGAAATCCGCAACCGCCTTCAATATCTCGGCGACGTAGGATTAGGCTATCTGACGCTCGACCGTCTGTCTTCCTCTCTGTCGGGCGGCGAAAGCCAGAGAATCAATCTTTCGACATCGCTCGGCAGCAATCTGACCGGTTCGCTCTACATTCTCGACGAGCCGAGCATCGGTCTGCATCCGCGCGATACGCACAGGCTTATAGCCGTTCTAAAACAGTTGCGGGATCTCGGCAACACCGTAATCGTCGTCGAGCACGAAGAAGAGATCATACGCGCTGCCGACTATATCGTGGACATCGGTCCGGAAGCGGGCGAAAACGGCGGCAGGGTAGTATACAGCGGCGATATAGCAGGGCTTGTCAAAACCGAAGGCAGCCTGACGGCAGATTATCTTACGGGTCGCCGCAAAATCGCCGTTCCGGCATCTACACGCAGCCGGAACGGATGCATCCGCATAAAAGGCGCGAGAGAAAACAACCTTAAAAATATAACGGTCGATATTCCGCTCGGCGTAATGACCTGCGTAACCGGCGTCAGCGGCTCGGGCAAATCATCGCTCGTCAAGAGCATACTCTATCCTGCGATACACCGTCATCTGACGGACGGCGGCGACAGACCCGGCGATTTCGACGGTCTGGACGGCGATTTGAACATGATAGATGCAATCGAGATAGTCGATCAGAATCCGATAGGCAAATCCTCGCGGTCGAATCCGGTTACATACATAAAGGCATACGATGAAATACGACGCCTGTTCGCCGACCAGCCTTACGCGCGGCACAATGGCATAGGGGCAAGCAACTTTTCGTTCAACGTCGCAGGCGGGCGATGCGAGGAGTGTCAGGGCGAGGGAGTAATCAAAGTCGGAATGCAGTTCATGGCGGATATCGAACTGGTTTGCGAGTCATGCGGCGGCAAACGGTTCAAGGAAGACATACTCGAAGTGAAATATCGCGACAAAACCATCTGCGACGTGCTCGACATGAGCATCGACGAAGCGATGGATTTTTTTGCAGCCGACAACAACCCGACATGCCGCCGGATAGTCGAACGGTTGCAGCCGTTGCAGGACGTCGGTTTGGGATACGTCAAACTCGGTCAGTCGTCGTCCACGCTGTCGGGCGGCGAGAGCCAGCGCGTAAAACTCGCATCGTTCCTGTCGAAGGACGGCAGCGGTCGCAGAATAATGTTCATATTCGACGAACCGACCACGGGACTGCATTTCCACGACATCAACAAACTGCTGTCGGCATTCGCCGCACTTATCGCCAACGGACACACGATAGTCGTGGTCGAACACAATATGGATGTCATAAAATGCGCCGACTATCTGATCGATCTCGGACCGGAAGCGGGCGACGGCGGCGGATATCTCGTATTCGAAGGTACGCCGAAACAAATCGTTGAATGCGAACGAAGCCACACGGGCGAATTTCTCAAACTGCATTGCCGAACGAAATGAAAGAAGAATTTTACATATACACCTTGCCCAACGGCATCAGATGCGTACACCGTCAAGTGAAAAGCAGCGTCGCGAGATGCGCGCTGATAGTCAATGCGGGCAGTCGCGACGAACACCCGGACGAATTCGGGCTGGCGCATTTCACGGAACACGGCTTCTTCAAAGGTACCGAGCACCGCAAGGCTTATCAGGTGAACTGCCGTTTGGAGAATCTCGGCGGAGAGTTGAACGCATATACGACCAAAGAGGATACGACCATACATGCCACGACATTGCGCAGCGATTTCGTCAAGGCGGCGGAACTGCTTTCGGATGTAGCGTTCAACTCGACATTCCCCGACAAGGAACTCGACAAGGAGCGCGATGTCGTCATCGACGAGATAAACACATACAAGGATTCGCCGATGGACATGATATACGACTCATTCGAGGATATGCTCTTCGAAGGGTCGGAACTCGGGCACAACATTCTCGGCGGCAAACGCGACCTCGAACGCCATGACAGTGCGGCGATGCACCGGTTCAAAAATCGTGCGTATACGACCGACCAGATGGTTTTCGCATCGATAGGCAACATATCGTACAACCATATCGAAGATATCGCGAACCGGTATTTCGCCGACCGTACGGCATCGACCCGTTCATACAGTCGCATCGCACCATCCCCGCGCGAACGGTTCGACAAAAGCCTGAACCGCCATACGCATCAGGCGCACTGCATCATAGGCAATCGGGCATACGGCATACTCGACGAACGGAGGCTGCCGTTGTCGTTGCTGATAAACATTCTGGGAGGACCGTGCGCCAATTCGATTCTGAATGTGAGCGTCCGCGAAAAATACGGATTGTCGTACAATATCGAGGCGGGATATACGCCGTACTCGGATTGCGGAATGGCGATGATATATTTCAGTTCCGACCACGACAATTCGGACAGATGCCGCGAAATAATCGCCGACGAAATCCGCAAACTCCAAACCGTTGCGCTTTCATCCCGACGGCTCGCCATGGCAAAACGTCAGTTCATCGCCCAAATGGCCATTTCGACGGAGGGCAACGAGGGCTACATGCTCGGAATCGGCAAAAGTCTGCTCGTCCACAGCGAAGTGGATACGCTCGAAGAGGTTTATCGCAAAATCGGAGCGATAACCGCTTCGCAGATAATGGATGCCGCGAACGAAATCCTGACCGGAACATCTACGCTGATATACAAATAATCATGACTGCACTCGAACAATATGTAGAAACGATGTCGTCGCCCGAGGACGAACTTTTGCGGGAACTCGAACGCGAAACGTATCTGCGGGCTGTGAATCCCCGCATGATTTCGGGGCATATACAGGGCAAACTCTTGGAGATGCTCGTCAGGATGTTGCGCCCACGCAGAATTCTCGAAATCGGCACGTTCACCGGTTACTCGGCGTTGTGCATGGCTGCCGGTCTCGATGAAGGAGGAATAATCGATACCTGCGAAACGGACGACGAATTGGAGGAGATGATACGCAGTTTCTTCGACCGTTCGCCTCATGGCGATAAGATAAGACTGCATATCGGCTCGGCTCTCGATATCGCACCGACGCTCGGCGAACGCTACGATTTGGTATTCATGGACGGCGACAAACGCGAATACGCCGCATACTACGACATGCTTATGAACGGCGGTCTTGTCGGAAGCGGCAGTTACATCCTCGCCGACAACATACTGTGGTACGGCAAGGTCGTGGAACCGGTTGCGAAAGGCGACAAACAGACACAGTCTATCGTCGATTTCAACCGCATGATACGCGAAGACGAACGGGTCGAAAACGTAATCATCCCTATTCGCGACGGCATAAACCTTATAAGAGTGAAATAGATGAAGCGATTCTCAATCATAACGTGGCTCCCGTTGCTGCTGTCGCTGTCGGTCGCGGCGCAAAATCGCGGAGACATCACAATCGCGTTGCTCGCCGATCTGCATGTTACGCCCGGAAATGTCAATGACGCCAAAACCGACGAAATGATAGATGAAATCAACCGTACCGATTTCGATTTGGTAGTAGTCGCAGGCGACATCACCAATACGGGAAGCGACAAGGAGTTGCAGAACATTCACCGCAAACTCGGGCGCATCCGTCATCGTTGCCTCACGACCACGGGCAATCACGAAACCACATGGAGCGAAAGTGCCGACACCGAATTCCGACGATTGTGGGGGCACAACGGATGCACGACTGCCAAAGCGGGCGACTATCTGTTCGTCGCCTATCCGGCAGGTCCTTACATGAAAATGGCGGACGGAGGAATCCGCACCGAAACGCTCGCTTGGGTCGATTGCGAAATGTCGAAAGCCAAAGGTCGCAAAATCGTAAGCGTCTGCCACTATCCGCTCAACAACGACCTGACCAACCGCGAAGAGATTATCCCGATTGTCCGCAAACACGACGCAATCGCCTCGCTCTGCGGTCATTACCACAAACCGAGACTGATGAATTTCGACTCCGTGCCCGGCATTCTCGGACGTTCGCTTTCGCTCGGCAGGAAAGGGGAAGAGAATTTCGGCTATACCGTCGTCCGATTCGCCGACGATTCGATATACGTAAGCGAAAAACTGCTCGGCGAACCCGCAGTCGCGAAATATGCGATACGGCAGGGATTCAGCGACGAACTGGCAGCCATAAAGTGCGACCCGAAACCTGCACCGGTTAATCCGGAGAAACTGCATGCCGAACTTATAGCCGAGGATGAAGGGTCGATATATACGAACGTCATCGTCAAGGGCGACACTATCTACTACGGCAACTCCGAGGGCAAGGTAAAGGCATACGATTTCAAGCGCAAACGCATCGTATGGGAACGCAGGTTCCGCGACCCGGTTTACTCGTCGCCGATACTGCACGATGACAAAATCATAGTCGCGACGGTATCCGACAATCTGTGCGCACTCGATGCCGCCAACGGGAAAACGGTTTGGCGCAACCGCGACTGCGACATGATGATAGGCGACGGAGTAATCGCGGACGATGCGCTATACATCGGTACGGACGGCAAAATGTTCCGCATCGACCCGAACAGCGGCAAAACCGTATGGCGATTCTGTTTCGGCAGCGGACAGCCGCAAGGAAGACCGACTGTCGAAGGCAGCCGGCTGGTATTCGGAGCATGGAACCGTCATCTGTATTGCGTGGATACCCGGAGCGGCAGGGAGTTGTGGCGTTGGAACAACGGCAGCGACAACGTTCTCTTCTCTCCGGGGCATATCGTACCGCGAATCGCCAACGGCAGAGTGATGATAGTCGCGCCCGACCGCCACATGACATTCCTCGACATGGAAACGGGCAGACAGATATGGCGCATGAAACAGCGTCGCGTCAGAGAAACGACGGGATTGAGCAGCGACGGCAAACTGTTCCTCGTTAAGACAATGGACGGAGAGATGGCAGCCGTACCGGTCGATGCCGACCGATACACGGAGAAATGGTGTGCGGATGCCGGCTGGGGCTACGACCACAATTTCTGTCCGATAATATCGATTCGCGATGTCGCGGTCATGGCGAACCGTACCGGAATGATTGCCCTAATCGACGAAAAAGAGGGCAGGGTGCTCTCGGTGTCGAAACTCGGCAACTCGTCAGCCAACGATTTCTTCGCGGAATACGGCAAAGACGGCATATATGTGTGGACGACCTTAATAGAAGGCAAAATTTACAGAATACCAGTTTTTTCATATTAGGTTATTAAATTATTTTACAATGGAGCAGCAGGCACAGAAGTTCGCAGACAACTTCATGGCGAAACTTATCGCCAAAAATCCGAACGAACCGGAATTTCATCAGGCGGTACGTGAAGTCGTGGAGTCATTGGCACCCTACATCGTTTCCGATCCGGCAATCGAGAAACTGAAAATTTTGGAACGAATCGCCGAACCCGAAAGGGTGGTGATGTTCCGCGTCCCATGGCTGAACGACAAGGGCGAAATCGAAATCAACAGAGGCTATCGCGTACAGATGAACAGCGCACTCGGTCCGTACAAGGGCGGAATCCGCTTCCACTCGTCGGTGAACCTCAGCATCATGAAGTTCCTCGCTTTCGAGCAGACGTTCAAGAACAGCCTTACGACGCTGCCGATGGGCGGTGCGAAAGGCGGTTCGGACTTCGACCCGAAAGGCAAGTCGGATAACGAGGTCATGAAATTCTGCCAGTCGTTCATCACCGAACTGTACCGGCATATCGGACAGGATACCGACGTTCCGGCAGGCGACATCGGAGTAGGCGGGCGCGAAATAGGTTTCATGTTCGGACAATACAAACGTCTGCGCGACGAATTTACGGGGACATTCACCGGCAAGGGTCTCGAATGGGGCGGCAGTGTTCTTCGTCCGGAAGCCACCGGTTACGGAGCGTGCTATTTCGCGCAGGAGATGCTTGCGACCCGCGGCGAAAGTTTCGAGGGCAAAACGGTTACCGTATCCGGATCGGGCAACGTTGCGCAATATGCAGTCGAAAAGGCGACGCAACTCGGTGCGAAAGTCGTTACCATGTCCGACTCGTCGGGTTTCGTTTACGACCCGGACGGCATCGACAAAGAGAAACTCGAATATGTGAAATTGCTCAAAAACGTATTCCGGGGACGCATCAAGGAGTATGCGGACAAATACCCGAACGCCAAATATTTCGCCGGCGAACGTCCGTGGGGTATCGAATGCGATATCGCCATGCCGTGTGCGACCCAAAACGAGTTGAACGGCGAACAGGCACTGGCACTCGTGAAAAACGGCTGTATCTGCGTTGCCGAAGGCGCCAACATGCCTTCGACGCCGGAAGCAATCGCGGTATTCCAGTCTCACAAACTGCTGTACTCCCCGGGCAAGGCATCCAATGCGGGCGGCGTAGCGACGTCGGGGCTCGAAATGTCGCAGAATTCGATGCGTATCAAATGGACTCGCGAGGAGGTGGACGAAAAACTCCATTCGATAATGAAGAACATTCATGACGTGTGCGTAAAATACGGAACGGAAGAGGACGGATACGTAAATTACGTCAAAGGCGCGAACATCGGCGGCTTCATGAAGATAGCGAACGCCATGATGGCGCAGGGCTGCGTATAGCATATCTCCCATACGGATTGAAAATCAAGCGAGGTCTGTCCGATATTCGGCTTCGCCCGGTATACTGCGCCCGGCAAAGGCTGAATGGATTTTGCTTCGTTCCCGGATTTTTCGTATATTTGTCGCATATATTTGCGAAGAAGCATGAGGAAAATATCGTATATACTGCTATCGATTGCCGTTGCTTTGTCGGTCGTCGGCTGCGAAAAGGGAAAGCCCGCGGAAGCCGGCTCGATTGTCGTCAGCGGCATATCCGAAAGAACGCTCTTTATCGGAGGCAGCGAAGGCTCGACTGCCGTATTCACCATTACGGCGGCATACGATTGGAATATAATCCGGACGGACGGCTTCGTTTGTAATCCGTCGCAGGGTTCGGCTGGCAGCAATATCAAAATAACCGCGACTGCCGTGCAGGCGAACGACACGAACGATGATGTATTTCTCGGTGAACTGACATTCAAACTGAAAGCGACCAAATTTACGGGCATCCGTGTATATCAGCGACCGCAGATAATCATCGGAGACGACTGCAAAAAAGTCTATGCCGAAGCGAATGCCGGCTCGAAAGCGACGATAGCGTTCACGTCGTTTACGCCCGATTTCGAGGTCGAACCGTCGGACGGGCTCGAATACGAATTCTTGCAGCGCGATACGCAAAACGGCAAATACCGTATCGCCGTATCGTCGAAAGGCGACAATTTCACCGACGAAGAGGTGAAAGCCGGCGAGATTGCGTTCTCGGTGAACGGCATCCGTCAGGCAGGCAGGGCTGAGGTTTTCCAGCAGCCCGCCATACGCATCGACAAAAACCGCGTGATGCTGCCGGGATATGCCGGCGCGCAGAATACGTTCAGGGTCATAACCCCGTTCGAGTTCGGCATCGCACCCGCGGCATCGCAGGCATTCTCCATGACTGCCGGCGACGGAAATACGGTCATCGTAACAGCCAATGCCGCGAACGGGTCGAACGACGATATTCCGCTCGGCGAGGCTGAGGTATACCTTGCCGCCGACCGCTCGTGTTCGGCTTCCGTAGAGGTGTTCCAGCGTATCGGCACTGCTCCGCAAACCATACTTTTCTACTTTATCGGCACAAGTCTGCAATCGCATTTCACAAAGAACATAGATAATGCGGTGAAGGCTCTCGACGCTAATATTCAGGGCAAATCCCGCATCCTCGCATTCATCCAGAGAACGACGTCCTCCGCATCGCTGTACGAGTTGCAGTACGATTCCGAATCGGGTGCCGGAATTAGCGAAAAGATAAAGGATTACGCCTTGCCTGCCAAATTTACGCAGCAGATGCTTGCCGGCTTTTTGTCGGACATGATTGCATTCGCTCCGGCGCGCAACTACGGATTGATAGTCGGCTCTCACGGAAAGGGCTGGATTCCGAAATCGGGCTCCGGCACGTTCTCGCGCAGTGCCCGCAGAATAGAGCAGGAGCGGATTTGGACAACGGTCGATGGTGCGCCGCAGATGCGGCACATGGGCGATTCGGCGACAACGCAGTTCAATACCGACGAATTCGCGGCAGCCGTGGAAAGTACGGGAGTGAAGATGGATTACATCATTTTCGATGCCTGTCTCATGTCCAATATCGAGTCTCTGTACGACATGCGTCATATTGCCGGCAAGATAGTCGCATCGCCGAGCGAGGTAATGGGTTCCGGATTTCCGTACCTGCAAATCATGCCGCTGCTTCTGCTCGACAACGGAACGCGATACGACCTCGATGCGGTGTGCCGGTCTTATGTGGATTATTACGAAGCCAATTCGACGCCGATATATCGCTCGGCATGTTCGGCACTGATCGACTGCTCGCAGATAGACGCGCTCGCACAAGCCGTAAAACGGGTGAACGAGGCGGAAAAGCAGGATTTCGACCTGAATGAAGTGCAGGCATACGAAGGCATCAGTTCGTATTACAACCCGACCCACATATTCTACGACATCGAGGATTACGTACAGCGGTCGTGCGCCGATTCGGAAGCCGTGAGGGCATTGTCGGAGCAACTCGACAAGACCGTTTCGTCGCGTTATCATACCGAAAAATTCTATTCGGCATACAACGGACTTGCGAATGCGATAAACCACTATTCGGGCATCACGACCAGCGCGCCGATAGAACTCGACCCGAACTCGGCTTACATCGACGAGTGGCGTCAAACCGCGTGGTACAAAGCGACACACTAAACGCAAGCCGACGGTACAGGTAAAATAGACGGGACAGACACAGTAACAGGCAGTATAAGGCTCTCGCTTATACTGCCTGTTTTACTTATGTCATCCATAATGAAACGACGCTCAATTTTCCGCCTTGCGGTATACATCGCGCAGACGGTGCGACATAAGATATTGCACGACACCCCGTACGGCCATATATAGTGTGAATGCAAGCCACAGTGCATCGTTGCCTATAAACGGCGACAGCCCATAGAATATCGCGAAATATGCCGCCGTCGAGACGAGCATCGAATCGCGCATAATACGTGTGAGCGTCGCTCCGACCATCACGCCGTCGAGCGTAAACGGCACAGCCGCAGCGACCGGAACAGCCATAATCCAGCCTATATATCGATGCGCAGCATCGAGAATCGCAGCGACATCCGATGCATCGTCGCGCAGGAACAGCATGAATATGTCGCGCCACCAGCCGACATATATTCCGATGCAAAGAAGCGATATGACGAACGACCATGCGATGCAGTGTTTCACGCAGCGATGCAGCGATACGTTGTCGCGCGCACCGACGAACCGTCCTGTCAATGCCTCGGCAGCGAATGCGAATCCGTCGTTCATGTACGAAAACAGCGTGAACAGTTGCATCAGCATCGTATTCACTGCCAGAATTATTCCGTTGTCCAAACGTGCGGAGGCCGCCGTGAAGAACGTATATACGGCTACGATGCAGAACGTACGGATGATGATATCGATATTAGCCTTGAAAAATTCTTTCATCGGACGCAAATCGAACGCCGAGCGGATTTCGACAGGTCGCAGCGTTTTGCGGAATACCGCGACGAGCAGCAGGACAGAAATAAGCAGACCCGACCATTGGGCGACGACCGAAGCGTATGCGATTCCGACGATACCCATGTCTAATCCGAATACGAACCACAGGCTGCACAGAACATGCACGATATTGACGATTATCGAAGTGCACATCGGAATGACGGCATTCTGCATTCCGGTGAACCAGCCGTTCAGTCCGAACAGCATTATTCCGGCAGGCACAGCCCAAATGCGGGCATAGAAATATTCCGCGACCATGTCGTTTCCGTTCATCATCCACAGCGACAGTTCGCCGAGCGGATATTGAAGCGCAAGTACCGCCGCTCCGAGAATCAGCGAAACCGCGACTGCACGCGCCAGCATCACGGTCGTCTCGTGAAAATCGCCCGCGCCGAATGCCTGAGCCGTAAATCCGCTCGTGCCCATGCGTACGAACGAGCAGTTCCAATATATAAAATTGAATATCGAAACGCCGACAGCCAATGCGCCTATCGTCTGCGCCGAATCGCCCCAGTGTCCGGCAATCGCGGTCGAGAAGATGCCCATGAGCGGAACGGTTATGCTCGATACTATGTTCGGTATCGCTATACGGAAAATCTCTTTGTTCATCGCACGACAAAAATACAAAAAAAGAGATGAACGATGTTACCCCAAGCCGCGAATTCATGCCGTCCGAAACAGCCTTGCGCTCCGAATGCACTGCGAAACAAGCGGAAAGAACGATTGCAGGACGATTAAAAACGGAATCTTTCGTATTTTAATCCATATTTGACCTGCCATTCGGATGCGAATCCCGAAAATTAGTTTACCTTTGCCGGAGTAAAACGACTTATCTATGAAAGATTTCAAAAGCGATGCGAAACCCGCACTGTCCCGGTTCGCAAAAGACAGACGCCTGCGACAGGTTCGTCCGGAACGCGTGGAACGCACCGTGAGGAACGACGACGAACGCCGCAGTTATGACGATAAACCTAAAAGAAGTTCTTACAATCCGAACTTCACCTCCGATAATCGACCGAAAAACAGAGCGAACGACGACAAGAGACATGCCCTCGGCGACAAACAGCGCAAACCTTTCGGCGAGCGCAAATTCGACGACGACAAACCGCGCCGTTCATTCGGTTCCAAATCGTCGGACGACAAACCGCGCAGATATTCGGGCGGGAACGGATTCGAGGGCGAACGCAAGTCGTTCGGCGACAAAAAGCAGGGCGGCAAAAAGTTCGCGGGCAAAAAATTCGGCGGCGAACGTCCCGCATACGGCGACAAGGGCGGCAAGAAATTCGGACGCGACGAACGCCGCTTCGACGACAAACCGAAATCGTATCCGAAATACAACCCGAATCGCGTAACCGGCGAAATCCGTCTGAACCGGTTCGTGGCGCAGTCGGGCATTTGCTCGCGCCGTGAAGCGGACGATTTCATCACCGCAGGACTTGTGAGCGTAAACGGGGTAGTGGTAACCGAACTGGGAACGAAGGTCAAGCCGACGGACGAGGTTCGCTTCAACAACGAGCGCATTCGCGGCGAAAAGAACGTATATCTGATTCTCAACAAGCCCAAAGGCTATGTTACGACGCTCGAAGACGAACATGCCGCCAAAACCGTTATGGACCTTGTCAAGGATGCCTGCACAGAGCGCATCTATCCCGTAGGGCGGCTCGACAAGAATTCTCTCGGACTGCTGCTTTTCACGAACGACGGCGACATAACGCGCCAATTGACGCATCCGTCCGACAAGAAAAAGAAAATCTATGAGGTATCGCTCGACAAGCCGCTTACCCGTGCCGATTTCGACGCTCTCGCCGAAGGGATAACGCTCGAAGACGGCGACGCATATTTTGACGAAATATCATACCTGAAAGACGACAAAAAGTCGGTCGGCGTCGAAATCCACTCCGGACGCAACCGAATCGTACGGCGCATGTTCGAGCATCTGGGATATTCGGTAACGAAACTCGACCGCGTCTACTATGCCGGTCTGACGAAAAAGAATCTCAAACGCGGAGCATGGCGATTCCTCACCGACGACGAGGTGAACCGCCTCAAATCGGGACGCTACGAATAACCCGTCGAACGCAGAAAACAGAAAGCGGCACTTTTGAAGGTAAAAGTGCCGCTTTATCTGTCGCTGTCGCCCGACGACTGTGTTTCGATGCAATCGCGGGATTCTCTCGCCGGAATCCTTACAAAAGGTTCAACTCTTTCTTTATCGCCTCGATTTTGGCATCGAGCGCATTCTGCACTTCCTCGAACTGCCCGACGGACGGCAGTTCGGTCTTGACGCCGAAATAGAACTTGATTTTAGGCTCTGTTCCCGACGGACGCACCGATACTTTCGTTCCGTCCTCGGTAATCCATTGGAGAACATTGCTCTTGTCCGTAACTCCCTCGATAGGTGATTTTCTTCCGGTAGCGACATCCGATTCTTCGAGCGTCTTGTAGTCGAGAATCTTCACGACTTTCGAACCGAGAATGCTCTTCGGCGGATTGTTGCGGTATCCGACCATCATATTCTGAATCTGTTCCGCACCGTCCTTGCCTTTGCGCACGACATTCACAAGTCCCTCGCGATAGAATCCGAACTTGACGTACAAATCCTGCAACCACTCGTAGAGCGTCATGCCCTTGGTGTCGCGGCACCATGCAGCGGCTTCCGCAGCGAGCGAACATGCCGAAACTCCGTCCTTGTCGCGAACATAATCGCCTGCAAGGTAACCGAACGACTCTTCGCCGCCACCGATATACTTCGCCGTTCCCTCATGCTCGCGAATAATCTTCGCGATATACTTGAAGCCGGTAAGGCAGTTGTAACACTTGACTCCGTAATGCGCCGCAACGGCATCCGGCATCATCGACGTAACGATGGTCTTCACGACATAATCGCCGTCCTTGATGAGACCGAGTTCAGCCCAACGCGTAAGTTGGTAGCACATCAGCAGAACGAGCGTCTGGTTGCCGTTGAGAAGCACGTATTCTCCCTTGCCGTTGCGCAAAGCCAGTCCGATTCGGTCGGAATCGGGATCGGTCGCCATGGCGAGATCCGCCTGCTCGCGTTCGGCGAGTTCGATAGCCATCTTCATCGTCTTGCGCTCCTCCGGATTCGGCGATTCGACTGTCGGGAAGTTGCCGTCCAGCACGGTCTGCTCCTTAACGAGAAGAATATTCGTAAATCCGAAATTGCGAAGCGATTCCGGCGTCAAACGAACTCCCGCACCATGCAGCGGAGTATATACTATCTTCATGTCGTGGAAACGTGCGACGCTTTCGGGCGAAAGCGACAGTTTCTTGATGGCGGCAAGGTAGATTCGGTCGAACTCCTCGCCCAGAATCGTTATATTCTCCCTGTTCCTGCCCGTAAGCACCTGCGACACCTCGGTAATCTTCTCCACCTCCTTTATAATATTGGTATCGTGCGGAGCGGTTACCTGCGAGCCGTCGCTCCAATAAGCCTTGTAACCGTTGTACTCTTTCGGATTGTGGGATGCGGTAACCATCACTCCCGACTGGCATTTGAGTTCGCGAATGGCGAAACTCAATTCCGGCGTAGGACGCAATGCGTCGAAAAGAAACACCTTGAAACCGTTCGATGCGAATATGTCGGCCACACGCTCGGCGAACATGCGCGAATTGTTTCGGGAGTCGTGCGAAATGGCGACACGTATCTCCTCGTCCGGAAAATTCCGTTTCAGATAATTCGACAGCCCCTGCGTAGCGAAACCGACCGTGTATATGTTCATGCGGTTGGTGCCTGCACCCATGATTCCGCGCAAACCTCCGGTGCCGAATTCCAAATCCTTGTAGAAACTCTCGGTAAGTTCGTTCGCGTCATTTTCCATCAAATATTTCACCTGTTTTTTCGTGGCTTCGTCGTAGTCGCCTTCGAGCCATTTGCGAGCCTTGCTCAATACTGTTTGTTCCAAATTTTCCATATCAGTCGTTATTGGTTTTACTTATGTTTATTTTATCCGTCATTCCTATTTTCTCTAATGCAAATATAGCAAAATATTTTCTAATATTAAATATCAGCAAGTTAAAAAATACCTTCCGAAAATGGACAATTTCTCTATAATATAAAAAAAATAATAAACAATAGACGAACCTATTTTTTTAATATAAATTTATTCACAACTTTGCAATGTCGAAAGGAACACATAAAAGTCATTACGGCTCAACATGCCCACGTCCCATCCGGCAACTTACTGATAAACAAACGAAATGCAAACTAATTCGGTTACATACAACGACGCTTGGCAGAACTGTCTGAGTCAGATCAAGGCGCAGACTTCCGCAGAGGAATTCGCCAAATGGTTCCTGCCGATCATTCCGATTGAATTCAACGGAACGACCCTGCGTCTTCGCGTGCCGAACAAAAATTTCGTGGAGCAAATCGAGAACAATTATCTTCGCGTTCTCAAACCGCTTATCGCCGAATCCTTCGGACAGCAAACGAGATTGTGCTATGCCGTGCCTAAAAGCGACATACAGATGTCTATCGACTCTTCGGCAGATGCGACCATAACGTCGCATCCGTTCAGTACGCAGACCGACACCGCAAATATACGCAATCCGTTCGTCATTCCGGGATTGAAAAAAATAATTATCGATCCGCAACTCAACAAAAATTACACTTTCGCCACTTTCATCGAAGGCGAGTGCAACCGTTTGGTGAGATCGGCGGGCATGTCGGTCGCCGTAAATCCCGGCAACAACACGCCGTTCAACCCGCTTTACATCTACGGCGATTCCGGCTTGGGCAAAACCCACATCGCACAGGCCATCGGCAACGAAATACGTCAGCGTTATCCCGAATTGCAGGTGCTCTACGTCGCGATGAACAAATTTCAAGCCCAATACCAGTCGGCCATTATAAACAAGGAGATTCCGGATTTCATCCACTTCTATCAGGCGGTGGACGTATTGATTCTCGACGATATTCAGGAACTGTCGGGCAAACCCGGCACGCAGAATGCGTTTTTCAACATATTCAATCACTTGCAGATGTCGGGAAAACAGTTGGTGCTGATTTCCGATAAACCGCCGGTGGAGTTGAAAGACATCGAGGAGCGGCTGCTGACCCGGTTCAAGTGGGGGCTGTCGGCACAGATTCTGACGCCGGACTATCATACGAAGATTAAGATTATCAAATCGAAAGCCGCACGGCTCAATGCCGAGATTCCGGAGGAGGTGGTAGTCTATCTGGCTGAAAACATTTGCGCCAACATTCGTGAAATCGAAGGTGCCATATCTTCCCTTATCGCCAACACCTCGTTCATGGGCAAGCGTATTACGATTACGCTTGCGAAAGAGATTCTCAAAGCATACGTATCTCTGTATCAGAAGGAGGTAACGATAGACCACATCATCGACGTAGTCTGCAACTACACGTCGATAGACAAGGAGCGTCTGAATTCGTCGGAACGCACTCGCGAAGTCGCCATAGCGCGCCAGTTGGCTATGTACCTTGCGAAACAGCACACCAAATCGCCGCTGACGACAATCGGAGCGGCAATAGGCGGTCGCAACCATGCGACGGTGCTGCATTCGTGCAAGACCATCTCCAATCTGATAGATACCGACAAGACGTTCCGTACGCAGGTCGAGGAGATAGAGAAACTCGTTTCGGCATAAACGGAACATACAATATCTTCGTATCGACGAAACGGCGATACCGATTTTTCACACATTCCGCACCATGGATCAGCCCAAAATAGAGAGAGTGCTGCGTCTGATGAAGATGCTGACCGCAAATGTCGAATACACGGTAGACGACATAGCCGATCGTCTTGACATGTCGAGGCGCACCGTATACAGATACATCGATACATTCAGAGATGCCGGTTTCGTCATAAAGAAAAGCGGACAATTCATTCGGCTCGACAAGGAGTCGCCGCATTTCAAGGATATTTCCCAACTCGTCCATTTCACCGAGGAGGAGGCGGTAATCCTTCGGCGCGCAATCGAAAGTATCGACGACACGAATACGCTGAAACAAAATCTCAAACGCAAACTGTACTCGGTCTACGACAGCAAAACGCTCGCCGATACGGTCGTAAAGGGGCATAACGCCGCCAATATCCATTCGCTTATCGAAGCAATCGAAAACAAGCGGCAGGTTATTTTGAGAAATTACCATTCGGCGCATTCGATTCGCGACAGAAGGGTGGAACCGTTCGGTTTTACGACCAACTACATCGACGTCTGGTGCTACGACACCGAAGACGGCAAATGCAAAATATTCAAGACCGCCCGTATCGACGACGTCGAACTGCTCGCCGACGCATGGCAATACGAACCGAAGCACGAAAAAGGATTCATCGACATTTTCAGAATGATCGGTTCGACGCGAATCCCCGTGAAATTGGAATTGGGAATGCTCTCCCGCAATCTTCTGCTGGAAGAGTATCCGTTGTCGGAGGGGTACATATCGCAAAAATCCGAAAATTGCTGGCTGCTCGAAACCGACGTGGCGAATCTGCACGGAGTAGGCAGATTCATAGCGGGACTGCTGGACGATATCCGGATAATACGGCCGCAGGGGCTGAAAACATACCTGCTCGACTATATCGACAGACACAAAGCCGGTCTGAACCGATAAAAAATCATCCGAAAATACGTTGTGTCATAAATTGACACAAACAAGTCGTTCCTTTGCATCATGAACATACAAAAGCAACAGGATTATGGGAACGATTTACAGAATCAGGTGCAGGCATTGCGGAACGCAATTCATGCACAATCAAGGAAATGACTACGGAGCAATAACGGCATGCGTAGGCTGCGAATGCCACGTCGAGACCGAAACGGCGATAAGATGCCCGGTTTGCATGAAGCGGCTGAACACGACCGAGGAGGAGTTCAACCGGCAGATAGAAACGGTCATGATTTGGGATTAGCGCGTTTTTTGGAGAATTGCGACTAATTTTCAAATAAAAAACATTAACTTTGGAGGAGATTTTCATAACTGAAAACACACTCGGTTTATGGCTGAATTATCGATAGGGGATATCGTTCCGAGATTCGAATCGACGACGCAGGACGGAATGCCGTTCACGGATGCCGACCTCAAAGGCGGACGCACGATACTGTATTTCTATCCGAAAGACAACACGCCGGGCTGCACCCTCGAAGCGCAAAGCCTGCGCGACGGTCGCGAGCGACTGTCGGCAATGGGATTCCGCATCGTCGGCGTAAGTCCCGACAGCGTAAAGTCGCACCGGAATTTCTGCGACAAGCATTCGCTCGGCTTCACGCTGCTCGCCGACACCGACCGCAGCGTATGCGAAGCATTCGGCGTTTGGGCTGAAAAGTCGATGTACGGACGCAAATGCATGGGAGTGCTGCGAACGACTTTCGTCATCGGCGAAGACGGACGCATCGAAAAGATATTCAAGAAAGTCGATACCAAGAACCATTACCGGCAGATAACGGATTCATACGAAAAATAAAAACATAAAATATCATGGCAGAAAACACGCAACAGGCAAATCCTGAAAAATTGAAGGTTCTCAAAGCCGTAATGGACAAAATCGAAAAGGATTTCGGCAAAGGGTCTATTATGCGCATGAGCAGCGAAACCATTAGCGATATTCCGGTGATTCCGACTGGTTCGATAACACTGGATGCGGCACTCGGCGTAGGCGGCTATCCGAAAGGTCGCGTCATAGAGATTTACGGTCCGGAGTCTTCGGGAAAAACGACACTGGCGATACATGCGATAGCCGAAGCGCAGAAAACCGGAGGGATTGCGGCATTCATCGATGCGGAACATGCGTTCGACAGTTCATACGCGCAAAAACTCGGCGTGGACGTCGATAACCTGCTTATCTCGCAGCCGGACAACGGAGAACAGGCATTGGAAATCGCCGATTCGCTGATACGTTCGAGCGCAATAGACATCATCGTCATCGATTCGGTGGCGGCACTGACGCCGAAAGCCGAAATCGAGGGCGAGATGGGAGACTCGAAAATGGGATTGCAGGCACGGCTTATGTCTCAGGCGTTGCGCAAACTCACGTCGAGCATCTCGAAAACCAAAACGGTTTGCATATTCATCAACCAGTTGCGCGACAAAATCGGTGTGGTTTACGGCAATCCGGAGACCACGACAGGCGGAAACGCCCTTAAATTCTACGCCAGCGTACGAATCGACATTCGCCGCACCTCGGTAATCAAGGACGGCGACGAGCAACTCGGCACGCGCACGAAAGTGAAAGTCGTAAAGAACAAAGTCGCGCCTCCGTTCAAAAAGGCGGAATTCGATATTATGTTCGGCGAAGGAATATCCAAGATAGGCGAGATTATAGATCTCGGCGTCGATTACGAAATCATCAAAAAGGCAGGCTCGTGGTTCTCTTACGGCGATCGCAAAATAGGTCAGGGTCGCGATGCCGTCAAGGAACTGCTGACCAACGACAAGGAGTTGTGCGCCGAAATCGAAGCGAAGGTCAGAGATGCGATGAAAGCGAATAAATAACTTTAAATGGAATGGGATACAGTTCGGAAGATGAGAGGCTTATAGATAATGCCTATAAAGATCTTCTGCATTCCTGCACTAAAATCTGCAAGAACGAGGAGGATTGGAATTTCATAAAACGCGCATTCTTTTTGGCAAAAGAGGCGCACCAAGGGGTAAGGCGGCGTTCGGGCGAGCCTTACCTTTTGCATCCCATTGCCGTTGCCAAGATAGTGATAGAGGAGATCGGTCTCGGTGTAAAATCCGTTGTCGCTTCGCTGCTTCACGACGTGGTGGAGGATACCGAATATACGGTCGAGGACATCGAACGGATATTCGGTGCGAAAATCGCTTCGATGGTAGACGGTCTGACCAAAATGTCGGGCGTATTCAACGCCGACACCTCGGAGCAGGCGGAATATTTCCGCAAAGTGCTGCTGACCCTGTCGGACGATGTCCGCGTAATTCTGATAAAAATAGCCGACCGCCTGCACAATATGCGGACACTGGGATACATGCCCAAGAACAAGCAGATAAAGATTACCGGCGAAACGATATACTTGTTCGCGCCGTTGGCATACCGGCTCGGGTTGTACCCGATAAAGAGCGAATTGGAAGACCTCTGCATGAAATACCGTTTTCCGGAGGAATACGAGGAGATTTCGCGAAAATTGCAGGATACGGAGTCGGAACGTCAGGAATATATCGACAAATTCTGCGCTCCGATCAAACAGGTTCTCGACAGCAACAACATAAAATACGAAATATCAGGGCGCATAAAGAGCATCTATTCGATTTGGACGAAGATGCAGCGCAAGCAGATTCCGTTCGAGGAGATATACGACCTGTTCGCCATACGCATCGTTTTTCAGGCATTGCCGTTCCCGTCCGAAAAGACACAGTGTTGGCAGATATATTCGTCGATTACAGACCTGTATGCCCCGAAACCTGACCGTCTGCGCGACTGGATAAGCATGCCGAAAGCCAACGGATACGAAGCCCTTCACTCGACGGTCATGGGTCCCGACGGCGTATGGGTCGAAGTGCAGATACGCACGCAGCGAATGGAGGACATAGCCGAGCGAGGATTCGCTGCGCACTGGAAATACAAACACGCGACACTGTCGCAGAACGACGACGCATTCGACAGTTGGCTGAAAAAGATACGCGACGCACTCAATGGACCCAACGAAAATGCGGTGGAGTTCCTCGACAACTTTAAGTTATCGCTGTATACATCAGAAATAACAGTCTTTACGCCGAAAGGCGAGCAACGCAGATTGCCGTTCGGAGCGACTGCCCTCGATTTCGCATACGACATCCACACCAAAATCGGCAACAAGGCGATAGGGGCGAAAATCAACCACAAAATCGAACCGATAACCAAGCAGATACAATCGGGCGATCAGATAGAAATCATAACCGCCGACAACTCGAAACCGAAAGCGGAGTGGCTCGACATCGTTACGACGACCAAAGCGAAGCAGGCGATTACGAGTTTTCTTAAACGGGAGAGGCAGAACAACATCGAACGGGGAATAGCGATATTCGAGGAGCAACTCGCCGGATTCGGCGTAACGCAAAGCGGCAGGGTATTGCGCAAGGTGCTGCCGGCTTACGAATGTGCGAATAAAGACGAATTTTACAGCAAAATCGGTGCGGGCATAATCAATTTGGGCAATCTCGAAAAGATTCTGAAATCGAGTTCCAAGAGCAAGATTCTCAAATTCTGGAAATTGTGGCGCGATACCAATGAAGATGATTATCCGATGGACGATACCGAAGCGCAGAATGCCGAAAAAATCGGAGTAAGCGACGACGAGTTCGTCATTGCAAATTGCTGCAACCCGTTACCGGGCGACAATGTAGTGGGCTTCAAAGACAATGCGACGGGCAAGATAATAGTACACAAATCGACGTGCAACGAATTGAACCGGCTCGCTTCGCAATTCGGCGAGAACATCATAAAAGACCGTATCAAATGGTCGCAGCACAAAGCCGTTTCGTATCTTTCGACGATAGAACTGCGCGGAATCGACCGCATGGGACTGCTGCTCGACATTTCGCATATCGTGTCGGAGGATTTCAGCATCAACATCCGCGAAGTCTGCATCAGAAGCCACGACGGCATCTTCGAAGGCAGCATAGGCGTATACGTACAGGATGCCGATTCGCTCAATGCGTTGATGGACAAATTCAGACACGTAAAAGGAATCGAGACGGCGAAACGAAGCATGGACAATAAGGACAACTAACTAAAACACCGTAGCAATGGACAATATTTTAGGGCATTGGGGCATTATACTGCTGATTGCGGTATGTGCAGTGAAGTTTGCGAAGATGGCGGCAAAGTTTGCCGGAATGGCGAAAAAAGCCTCTGAAAACGACGCCGCACCGTCCATTGAGACGGCAGAACGAGCATACGGAGAGAATGTCGGCAAAGAGGCGCATATGCCGAAGGTCGAGAGACGGGTCGCTGCCGCACCGACGCCGGCAAAAAGACAAATGAGAGTCAAGAAATCATCGGGAATGGAAGCCGAAGCGGATACGGCAGGGCATATCGCCAACGAAAAAACCGGCGGGAAAATTATCGGCATCGAGAAATCGGATTCGCCGGCTGCGGTCTCCGTATCGTGCGATGATTTCGATTTGCGCAAGGCGGTAATCTACTCGGAGGTTCTGACGCCCAAATTCAAAGAAGAATAACGATATAAAACCGAAAATATATGGCATCAATTTTCTCACGGATAATAGCAGGAGAGATTCCGTGCTACAAAGTTGCGGAAAACGACGACTATTTCGCATTTCTCGACATCAATCCTCTGGCGGCAGGGCATACGCTCGTAATCCCGAAGAAAGAGGTAGACTACATTTTCGATTTGGATGACGAGACGTTGCAAGGGCTCGTTACCTTTGCAAAGGGCATAGCAGCCAAAATCAAGGCCAAAACGGGATGCAAAAAAGTCGCAATGGTGGTTCTGGGGCTTGAAGTTCCGCATGCACACATACATTTGATACCTATGAACAGTGAAAATGACGTCGATTTTCACAGGGAAAAACTTAAATTGACTCCGGAAGAATTTGCCGAAATCGCGAAATCGCTGCAATAGGGCAGTCTTTGTCGATAACTTTATATCGTCCTTATATACACTTATATAGGGACGATATATTTTATATGTACAGGTCTATATTTAACATAATGTTTATCGAATGATTAATACTGTTCAAAACTGACCGATAGCCGCAAATAATTATCCTTTTTATCTGCTTTTGCGTTAATATTTTCTTCCTTTGTTTACAAATGTAAATACATATAATAGGGTATCCGCAAACTTGCTTTACATTTGTAATATAAACAGATGTTAAAAATCGATGTAATTGTATTCATATTTTACAAATGTAGGCACGAGGCTTGCGGTCAAAATTATGCCCGAAAAGGCGAATTCATATATTGAATTTTTGCATATTAAATACATTAATACCAATACATTATAAATATTATATAAACAACGGCGGCAGCACGAAAGCCTTTATGCACGATACCAAACCGTATTATACATATATAGTGTAATATTACACGTAGAATGATTTATTACCAATGTTTTACATGGATTAATTAATTTGACAAATGAAATAGTATTCGGTGGAGATTTTAACCGTATCGTGAATATTAACATCTGTAAACATTATTAACACTTATTAACATTTTACAAATGTTGCAATATGGTTGTTTAATATGTAAAAAGTGTTTATATTTGTAAAAAATCAAGATTATGAAAGAAAAATTGCAGATTCTGATTCAAACCGAAAAAATGACGCCGAGCGAACTCGCACGAAAACTCGATGTCAATCCTCCTGTGATTTCACATATCTTGAAAGGACGCAATCAACCGAGTTACGAACTGATACGAAAAATCATCACTCGATTTCCGCAATACAATCCGTATTGGCTGCTCGGAGATTCGGACACCATGTATAATAATCCGTCGGAGATTCGTGCAGACCAATCCGGGGCGACACAACACGAATTGTTTCCGGCAACGGCGGAGCGTACCGATGAAGAGGTTTCAAAATCGGATATAAGCAATGTTCCCGACGTTCCGGAATCGCCGGTCGGCAATAACGGACAAACGGCGGCTTCGGAAATCGAGCGCATTATCATAGCCTACAAGAACGGGACTTTCGAATCGCTGGTTCCCAAGCAGTAAATTATCGCGTTATGCCTCAAACTCTGCTTTCTCAGAAAAAGTGTCCGGACAAAATTTAACATAATGTACATATTGCACCAAATTTATATATGAATAGGAGGTGCCTACCCTTATATTATTTGCCCGGGCGGCTGTTCGACAGGTACCAATATGCACAGCCGACAAACAATGCGCCGCCGATGATATTGCCCAATGTCGCCGGAATCAGATTATCGACAACAAAATCTGCAACAGACACGTCCGCACCGAACATCATGCCGAGCGGAATGAAAAACATATTGGCGATACTGTGTTCGTAACCGAGTGCGACAAAGCACATTACCGGGAACCACAAGCCGATTGCCTTGCCCGCGGCACTCTGCGAAGCGAATCCGAGCCATACGGCAAGGCACACGAACCAGTTCGCACCTATTCCTCTTAAAAACACTTGCAACCAAGGCATGGATGTTTTGAACTCAGCCATGGAAACGATTGCATCTTTCCATATATCAGACAACAAGCCTGTCTTATAGACCATTACGTAAGCGAAGAACAGCGCACCGACAAGATTGCAGCAATATACAATCGCCCAATTCCTCAATACCGGACATATCGCGTATCGCCTGTTCATCAGCCCCGGAACCAATATGGCATTATTGCCGGTGAACAGTTCCGCTCCGGCAAAAACCACGAGAATCAGACCGAGCGGGAACATCGCTCCGGAAAGCAGCCGCTGCATCGCAGGATTGGCGGCAGTGATTTCCGGAAAGCCATACCCTACTATCAATGACAATGTTCCGCCCATAGCGATATAAACACCGGCAAGAATTCCGGCGACAACGAGTTTTCCGAAAGATTGTTTCAGTTTGATTTCTGCGGCACTCTCGGCGATTTCGATTACGCGCAAAGGGTTGTTCAGGCTCATAGTGGAATTGTTTTTGCAAAACTAATCAAAAATCGTAATGTTTCTAATTCTGCGAACCTTTATCTGTTAAGATGTTTTCAACAATCGAAAATTTCGTATCTTCGTAAAACACTGAGGCAAAAACAGCACTCGATTTCCCGTCGTGCCGACAGAACCGTCGGGCGCTACCCCACCCCGACATTATGTACGGCGAACGGAATGACGGCGGACGATTGCTGCATGATAGACAAAAATGATTAACTTTGCAACCGGTAAAAAACATGATGTCATGAAACGCATACCTATATATATACTTGCGACGTTCGCGCTTTTGGCGTCGTCGTGCCGCGAAGAACGCAGATACGACAACACGCTGTTCGTATCTATCGCTCCGATAAGGCAAATCGTAACCGGGATTGTCGGCGACGATTTCGATGTCGAAATTCTCGTCCCCGCCGGAGCCTCGCCGGAGACATTCGAGCCTACGCCGAAACAGTTCATTGCGCTGAACGAATCGAGACTTATTTTCAGCACCGGTTTGCTCGACTTCGAAAACAATCTGTTGAACAAATTGCAGGACAAAAGCAAAATCGCAGATTTAAGCAAAGGTATCGAGCCGATTGCCGGAAGTTGTTCGCACCATCACCACGGCAAACACTGTTCGCACGGCATCGACCCTCACATCTGGTGCTCGCCGAAAGAGTTGATGATCATGGCTGAAAACGCATTCGAAGCGATATCAGCCGCAATGCCCGACTCCGTATACAAATACGAGCCGCGCTATACGGCACTCTGCGAACGGTTGCTGGAACTCGACGAGGAAGTTGCCGAAATGTGCCGGTATTCGCCGAACTCCTATTTCATCATCTATCATCCTGCTCTCACCTATTTCGCTCGCGACTACGGCATCGAACAGATTTCCATCGAACACGAAGGCAAGGAGACGAGTGCGAAGCGGTTGGGCGAAATCATTTCATCGGCTCGCCGCGACGGAGTGAAACGCGTGTTCTATCAGTCGCAATTCCCGCGGTCGAGCGTCGAGACAGTTTGCGGGGATATCGGTGCGGAAGCGGTCGAAATCGACCCGCTGGCAGAGGATGTAATACATGAAATAAAGCGCGCAACATCGTTAATAACAGAATAGTTATGTCTACGATAATCTCTCTGCGCGATGTCGGTGTATGCTACGACGGCTGCGCGGCATTGGAACATGTATCGCTCGATATTTTCGACGACGATTTTCTCGGCATAATAGGACCGAACGGCGGCGGTAAAACGACATTGATAAAGAGCATACTCGGCACCGTTCCGCACACCGGGACCATAACATTCTCGCCGGAACTGAATATCGGAGGGAAGCGTCATATCGGCTACATGCCGCAACAGTCGGATTTCGACCGCCACTTTCCGATTTCGGTACGAGAGGTCGTCATGTCGGGATTGCAATCCGAAAAGGGATTCCGGCACCGCTACAATCACGCGGACAAAGCACGCGCGATAGAACTGCTCGAAATGGCAGGCATCGCCGACATCGCCGACCGGCAGATAGGCGAAATTTCGGGCGGTCAGTTGCAGCGCGCCCTGCTCTGCCGCGCAATAATACTGTCGCCGAAACTGCTTATACTCGATGAGCCGGCGAATTTCGTGGACAACCGTTTCGAGAACGAACTGTATACGCTGTTGCGCCGGCTGAACGACGAAATGGCTATCGTAATGGTTTCGCACGACATCGGAACGATAACGAGCGTCGTGAAAAACATCGTCTGCGTGAACCGTTCGGTACACCGCCACGACTCCAACATCATCACGCAGGAGCAACTCGACAACTACCGATGCCCCATACAGATAGTTTCGCACGGTCCGGTCGCCCACACGGTACTCGGCACGCACGAACACTGACGGACACAATACGGCGCGTAATACCCTGCACAAAAAAAATATACTCGTTATGCCGGAACATTCCGACATAACGAGTATCGGTGCGAAATCGCCCCGTTATGCGTTGATAGCACTGAGTTTCTCGAAAAGTTTGCCGAAAGATCCGATCATTTCGGTACGCAACGCCATATAATATTTGTGAACGAGCGATGCGTTTTTAGGTTCCGTCGGATTGTTCGCCTTGTGGTACAATTCGTTGCGGAGTTCCACGCCTTCCTGCATAACTGCGAATATCTCCTGTTCCTTGGTCGGCTGGAAATAGATTGCCATATCGCAATCGAAAACCAACTCCTCCAAACGATAGTCGATCTCCTTTTTAAGATTTCTTAAATTTGCCATAACATTTATAGTTTAATCGTTACACTCTCAAAGCAGAAACGGCATACATGCAAGGGGCATCCCGCCATGATGCGCATTCCATCCATACAATGTAATGCAAAGATAGGAATAACTCGCGATTAAACAAACCTGAACGGAGATTTTATTTCATTTATCGGCGCAAATCGATGAAACGTATTTCTAACGGCGTCGGTTGCGGCGATCGTAGCAATCGTCTTCCGGTCGCATGTCGATAACGATTCCCGTCTCCTCCTCTTCGATTATCATGACGGGTTGCTGCGATTGCTGCTGCGGCTGCTGGGTAACGACCGGCTGGACGGGTTTAGGCGGTTGAACAGCCACCGTGCGGTCGATTACGACATCTTTTTTGTAGTCGAATGTCGCTGTCGCATAACGCATTTTCGGCAGAATCTCGGTTTTGAGATACTCCCATGCCTCCGGCATCTGCCGCAGACGGCGTTCCTTTTCAGCCTCGGCGTATCCGCTGCTCAAAATGCGGAGAACCTCGCCGCGACTGCTTATCGACGAGTTCTCGACAGCCGTAATGCAATCGCGCCATGCGAGTGCTTTCGATGCGACCGTAACGCCGTATGTCGGATGATAATTGTTTTCGACATATCGTTTCAGTGAAGCGGCACGTCTTGCAGCCAATGCGGCATTCGATTTCGGATTTCCGTCCGGCGACGCATAACCCGCCACCGAAACGGACGAAATGCGCATCAGCGAATCGGACGACCGACCGATAAAATAACTCATGTCGGAGAGTTGCGCCGAGTTATCGGAGAATGTATTCGCAATATCCGACAAATTGATTGCATAGTAAACCGAGAATGAAGCGTCTTTTCCGGTCTTGTCCTTGACGAGATATTTGCTTACGATGTAATTGCCGTTGCGGGTTTGCGACAGCAATACCGTATCGCAGCCGCACTGTTCACGAGCGGTTCTGCTGCACTGCGCCGCAGCCTGCAACGAAAACAGCAGCGCAATTCCGAGTGTAAAAATAATTCGTTTCACGATCGTTTTGTTTTTGGTTTATCGCTCTATGCAATCCAACAATCACGCCACGAGAATGAAACGCCGGGAATCATGCTGCAATATGACCGATTCGCCGGGAATTCACATCAGCGTCGCACGGACATTTTTGGGCAATCCCGCGACTACCGTATCATACGACAGCCGCACCATTCCGAATATCTCCTCATCGGGCACATCGCTGTCGAAAAGGACGCTGTTCCAATGCTTTTTGTTCATGTGCCAACCGGCACGCACTCCGTCGTAACGGCTGCGCAACTCCTCCGCTTTCTCGGGCGGACATTTCAAATTGCAGAACTCGAATTCTTCGATATGCACGAAACAAAACCATTTGTCCGCCACCGAAAAACAAAGAAGCCCGCGATTGTATTCGTTCTTATCCGCCGCCCATGGCATGGATTCGGTAACTCCGGGCAATGACAAACAATAATTTCTGAAATCTTCTATGTTCATTTTGCGTCGAGATTTTTGTTTTCAGTATCGCAATTGCAAATTTAACGATTATTCCAATAAATGGAAACGGACATTCACGCCGGATACGTCGTATTTTTACGCGATTTTCTTCGTATATTTGCAGCACAAAATTTCAACGGATGAAAGTAGGAGAAATTCAGACGCTCAAAGTCGGCCGCGTATCGGACTACGGTCTTTATCTGGTCGATGACGAACAGAACGAGGTGTTGTTGCCGAATCGTTATGTGTCGCTTTCGCAACAGGCAGGCGATGATGTGGAGGTATTCGTATACCACGATTCGGAAGACCGCATCGTGGCGACGACGGAAACGCCGAAAATAACGGCAGGCAGAGTCGCATGTCTCGAAGTCGTGGACAAGAATATCCACGGAGCGTTTCTCGACTGGGGCGTAAGCGGCAAGGACCTGTTCATGCCGAACCGCAACCAGCAGGGCGGAATAGTAATAGGAAAGAGTTATGCAGTGTGCATGTACGTCGATAATGTTACCGGTCGCTGCGTAGCGACCAACAAACTGAAAAGTTTCGTCAATAACGACGATATAGTTACCGTCGCCCCTCGGCAGGAGGTGGAGATACTCGTCGTATCGGAGAGCCCGATCGGTTATCGCGTTATCGTCGAAAACAGGCATTGGGGAATGATTTACAAGAATCAACTTTTCCGCAGGGTCGAAATCGGCGAAAAGTGCAAGGCATACGTAACCCGCGTAACGGAAGACAATCGCATAGACTTGTCGTTGCAGCGTCAGGGTTATGCGCAGGTAAAGGATTCGGCGGACAAACTATACGGGATAATCGAGGCGAACGGCGGATTCGTGCCGCTTACGGACGACAGTTCGCCCGAGCAGGTACACGATTTGTTGCAGATGAGCAAAAAGTTGTTCAAGCGTTCGCTCGGCGTATTGTTGAGTCATGGTCGTGTCGAAATGGCGGAGAACGGTATAAAATCCAAAAAGTAATGGGAAAGATTGCGACGGCGGAGAGAGTTTCCGCGGAGGCGTCGGACAATTACGTTTTCCAGCGTTCGTTGCTGGCATATCATCGTGCCGCGGATATGATATGCGGAGACGTGCTCGAAATAGGGACCGGAGCGGGTTACGGCATAGAACTTCTTGCTCCCAAATGCGAACGGTTCATTACCGTGGACAAGGACGTTCCGGAGAATATGTGCCAATATGCAAATGCCCAGTTCTACGAAATGGAGGTTCCGCCGCTCGAATTCGAGAACAATTCGTTCGATTGCGTCGTATCGTTTCAGGTCATCGAGCACGTCAAGGACGATATTTCTCTCGTCCGCGAGGCGGCTCGGGTATTGCGACCCGAAGGACGCTTCATTCTGACTACGCCGAATGCGCCGATGTCATTGACGCGCAATCCATGGCACGTTCGCGAATACAATGCCGACGAACTTATGAATCTTCTCGCTTGCGATTTTTCGAAAGTCGAGGCCTACGGTGTGGTCGGCGATAAAAAGGTCAAGGAGTATTACCGCAAAAACAAAAAGAACGTCGAGCGTATCGCCCGTTTCGATATTTTCGATCTTCAACATCGTCTGCCGAGGCGGCTGCTCCAAAAGCCTTACGATATTCTGAATCGCCTGAATCGCAAATCGCTGTTGAAGAATAATGCGAAACTGACTTCGTCGATTGCCATGGACGACTATTCGGTCGTTCCGTACACGCCGGACTGTTTCGATCTGTTCTTCGTGGCAACGAAATAGACAGCGTCGATAGTCAGCCGCTGACGCGAGAGTGCGGCGGCGAATGTCGGATATTGCCGACAATAAATCTTTTCATCAGATTGCGGCAGATGCCGTCCGATCTTTCGGGCGCGATATTTGATTCTTGCACAACGGAAATCAAATATCGCATAATTATGAAAAGAAAAATTCTGATTTTTTTGGTATCGGCATTGACCGTCGGCATATGCGTCGTCGGTTATACTCAATCTTCCCGTTCATCGAAATCCACTGCGACAGGTCAGGAGCCGTCGCGGGAACTCCAACGCGAAGCCCGTCATAAGGCGCGTGAAGAACGGCGTGCGCAGCGACTGGCGGAGTACGAACATTTTCTCGACTCGATCGTTCTCGCCCGCAATTTTCAGTTCAATCCCCAAAGCATGCAGCAGCAGCCGGCAGGTTCGACGCGAATTCTCAACAATCCCAATTTCCTGCTTACGGTATGGGGCAGCGAAGTGGACATCTGCCTGCCTTTCATCAAGGGTGTAACTCCGCCGTATTATCCGGTGCTTCTCAACTACACGCTGCCTTCGGTGATGCGGTACGTTACCGAACAGACCCACGAAGGATGGCTCGTAACGTTCTCCTCGACACTCTTTTCCGCTACCACCTATCAATTCTCGTTGGAGATATATTCGACTTCGGGCAGCGCGACACTCACCATCTCGACCTCGTGGTATCCTGACGTACAGTACAGCGGTTCAATAAGCAGTATCAATTAGCCATGTCGAAGCATCTGTTGGCCGTCGCGATGTTCGTTTCGTGCCTCGCGACATTCTCCGCTTCGGCATCGTTGCAGCGGAGAGTCCGTACGGGCTACGATAACGGACTCTCCGCCAAGGAGCGTCGCGAAATGCGCGCTGCCGAATTTACGGCGAATATCGACTCGCTCGTCCGTTCGCGCAACTATGTTTTTTACCCGATAACGATGCAGAACATTACTTCGGGGGCGACCGGTTACGTGATGGCGTATTATCTGTTCTTCAAGATGCAAAACGACTCTGTCGCCGTTCATCTGCCGTTCGAGTTCAACAATTACGTAATCTATACCGAGAATTTCGATTCTCCGGTCGAGGGTTATGCCGAAACATTGAATGACGGTCTTTGGCGCGTAACGTATACCGTTGCGAACAAGGGCGAAAAATGGGTGGTCGAACTGCTCGTCTCGAACGTAACGGGGCAGGCGCAACTTGCCATCGCCACACCCGGCGGTTCGATGCGTTATGTCGGCACTGTCGAGCCCGACGGTCGCCAAAAAACGAAGCGCAAACGCAGTAATCGCTGATTTCACGACAGCCGTCCCTCGAAAGGACGGCTGTTTTTAGATATTCGGTTTTGTCGTCAGATTCACTGCCATCGGCTTCGTTTCATATACTCCCGCCCGATAAAAATCAATATAAATTTTGTTTTTGCGCCTGACTTATTAGTATCTTTGCCGAAAGAACATAAGAACGGGATTATGACGGCAAAAATATATCTGCGCCGAGGAAAGGAGGAGTCGCTCATGCGCCGGCATCCGTGGATTTTTTCCGGTGCTATCGACAGAGTGGAGTGCGAAGATGAAATCGCAGAGGGCGAAATCGTCGATGTTTACACGCATAGCGGCGATTTCGTCGCTCGCGGACATTACCAGATAGGTTCTATCGCCGTTCGGGTATTGTCGTTCGAACGCGAAAATATCGACGCTTCGTGGTGGCGGACGAAAATTGCAAGCGCATACGGTGTCAGGCGGACTCTGGGACTTGTCGATAATCCGTCCATTTCCTGCTACCGGCTTATTCACGGCGAAGGCGATTCGCTGCCCGGACTGGTCGTCGATATTTACGGAGCGACCGCTGTCGTGCAGTGCCATTCGGTCGGCATGTACCGTTCGCGGCACGAAATAGCGCACGCCATAATCGATGTTTACGGCGATACGATTGCCGCCGTGTACGACAAGAGTTCGCAAACCGTTCCTTTCAAGGCGAATCTGAATCCTGCGGACGGTTATCTGTTCGGCTCATCGGCGGAAAAGAATAATATAGTGTTCGAGAACGGGCACAAATTTCTCGTCAATTGGGAGGAGGGGCAGAAAACGGGATTTTTCATAGACCAGCGTTTCAACCGCGAACTCGTCGAACGTTACGCAGCCGGACGCACCGTACTGAATACATTCTGCTATACCGGCGGATTCTCGGTTTATGCACTCGCCGGCGGAGCGAAGGAGGTATGCTCGATAGATGCTTCGGAACGTGCAGTCGAATTGGCGAAGGAGAATGTTCGTTTGAATTTCGGCGACGGAGCGAACCATTCGGCCATTGCCTGCGATGCGGTCGAGTATCTCAAAAATATAGGCGACAAATACGACCTTATAATCCTCGACCCTCCGGCATTCGCCAAACACCACAAGGTGCTCGGTAACGCCATGCAGGGTTACAAACGGTTGAACGCCCGGGCATTGTCGCAAATCAAGAGCGGCGGCATACTGTTTACGTTCTCATGTTCGCAGGCGGTGTCGAAAGAATTGTTCCGCACGACGGTATTTACCGCTGCGGCGATTGCGGGACGCAAGGTGCGCATTCTGCACCAATTGACGCAACCCGCCGACCATCCGATAAACATATATCATCCGGAGGGCGAATACTTGAAAGGGCTCGTGCTTTACGTCGAATAAACCTGTCTCCGCCATATCTTCCGACGATGCGAAATATGCCTTTAAACAGGCATTTCATGCGTCGTTACACCCCGAAACAGACATCATTCACTGCCGAATATGGTAATCCCCGGAGCGCGACGGACAATGAATTTTAGACAAACAAACTCGAATTTTTCTTCTCAAAATCGTATTTTAGACAAGCAAAACGCACTATTTGAGGCTATAAAAGGCACCCGGACAAACAAATTAAATCCCTGCCAATCTCATTGATTGACAGGGATTTAATAGTTGAAAACGTGCTTAAAACCGCACTAATACTCTTCCTCGTTGAAAAAGAAATCCTCTTTCGACGGGTAATCGGGCCATATCTCCTCTATGCTTTCGTAGACGTCGCCGTCGTCCTCTATCTCTTGCAGATTTTCAAGTACTTCGAGCGGTGCACCGGAAC
>CAYRSF010000037.1:0-8716 GCA_964427035.1 uncultured Alistipes sp. | reverse complement strand
CCTTCTATTTTGAACGACGTGATTCCCGCATCTATCATCTCTCCCGTACGTGCCGACAGATCGAGGTCGCGCACCGATAGCAGATGTTTGCCCTTGATTATCGTATCGCCCCGGGCATCCGTAAGATCGTATGCCAGACGGCACGGCTGACTGCATTCGCCGCGGTTGCCGCTCCGTTCGCTCATCGACCGCGACAGGAAACAGCGTCCGCTTTGGGATACGCATATCGCACCGTGAACGAATGCTTCGAGTTCGATGTCCGTTTTGCTGCGTATCGTTCGTATCTCGTCTATCGAGAGCGACCGTTCGAGTATCGCCCGTGCGAATCCCGCCTGCCCGAAAAATGCGACCCGTTCGGGCGTAATGCAGTTGGTCTGCGTCGATGCATGCAGTTCGACGTCCAGTCCCATGCGGCAGTACGCCATGTCCTGCACTATCAGTGCATCCGCTCCTGCCGCGACTATCGACCGTGCAAGCGACTGCGCCTCGTCGATTTCGTCGTCGAAAAGCAGCGTATTGAGCGTCGCGTAGAGTTTCGCCCCGAACGTGTGGGCATATTCGGCAGCCCGTGCGATGTCGTCGGCGGAGTTCGCAGCGGCGTATCGCGCACCGAATTTCGAGCCGCCGATATATACGGCATCCGCTCCGCAGTCGATGGCGTCGATGGCGGATGCAAGGTCTTTCGCAGGAGCGAGCAGTTCGATTTTTTTCACGGTTCGCGGTTTAATCGATACAAAAGTAGCAATTTCCGCACAAAATAAGAAATATCGATTTTCTTAGGTACCGATGACAATGTACGCAGTTTTTTCGTACATTTGCGCGATGTAGCGATAACAATCGATTATTCAAAGTCAAAAAGATATAAGTATGCTTACACTTCAACAACTGCGCGGCGACAAGGAAGCCGCTGTCAGAAAACTCGCCAAGAAGGGGGTCGATGCGGCACCCGTAATCGCGAAAATAGAGGAACTCGACGACCGGCGCAAGTCGGTTCAGAGCGAACTGGATGCCTGTCTTGCCGAGCAGAACAGGGCTGCCAAGGAGATTGGTGCGCTGATGGCGCAGGGAAAGCGCGAGGAGGCGGAAGAGCGGAAACGGCTCGTAGCGGATTTGAAAGCGCGCTCCGCCGAATTGAATGCGCAGCACGATTCGATAGCCGCCGAGTTGCAGTCGCAGATTGTGCTGCTGCCGAATTTTCCTGCCGAGATAGTGCCGGAGGGCAAGACCGCCGAGGACAATCTGGTGGTGAAAATCGACGAAAACTATACGAAACTGCCCGAGAACCCGCTGCCGCATTGGGAACTCGCCCGCAAGTACGACATCATCGATTTCGACCTCGGAGTGAAACTTACCGGTGCGGGATTCCCTGTTTATAAGGGCAAGGGAGCCAGATTGCAGCGCGCTCTTATCAACTATTTCCTCGATTTCAATACCGCAGCCGGCTATCGCGAGGTGGAGCCGCCGGTGATGGTGAACGAGGCATCGGGATTCGGTACGGGACAGTTGCCCGACAAGGAGGGACAGATGTATCATGCCACGGTAGACAATTTTTATCTCGTTCCGACCGCAGAAGTGCCCGTTACCAATATTTTCCGCGACTGCATCCTCGACGAAAAGGATTTTCCGGTGAAGATGACCGCCTACACTCCGTGCTTCCGCCGCGAAGCAGGTTCGTACGGCAAGGATGTGCGAGGTTTGAACCGTCTGCACCAGTTCGACAAGGTCGAAATCGTGCAACTCGCTCTGCCGGAGGTCTCCTACGAGGCGTTGGACGGTATGGTGGCACATGTCGAACGTCTTGTGAAATCGCTCGAACTGCCTTACCGCATCGTTCGTTTGTGCGGCGGCGACATGTCGTTCACCTCTGCTCTTACTTACGATTTCGAGGTCTTTTCGGAAGCCCAGAAACGTTGGTTGGAGGTTTCGTCGGTATCGAATTTCGAGTCGTTTCAGGCGAACCGTCTGAAACTGCGTTACCGCGATGCCGACAAGAAGACACGGCTCGCACAAACCCGCAACGGTTCGTCGCTCGCCTTGCCGCGTATCGTGGCGGCTTTGCTCGAAAACAACCAGACGCCGGAGGGTATCCGCATTCCGAAAGCACTCGTGCCTTATACCGGGTTCGATATGATCGACTAAAACGGATTTCCGCCATACTGTCTCGGCATTATGCCCGACCGGGCGGCATAAAAGGCTTGCGAATTTTCGCAAGCCTTTTATTATAAGGTAGCAGCCGGTTCATTCGGAGATGTGAAATAAAAAGCGAACGTAAACTTCCGTTCGCTTTTTGCACCATTGCCATTCGCCCTCCTGCAACAGTGCGGCGAAGATATGCGCAGACTGTTCCAATGCTTCGATTCGCAATATTTTGCCCGTCTCTTTGTGTGCGCATATTTCCGTGCAGATAAAACATATATATTTTTCTTCAATAAACATTTTCCGTTCAGACAGGTTCGCAGCAGTTTGGTAATGTGTTGATAATCAAAAAAAGTCGGGGTGGGTATTTCGGACGTAAAAAATAGCGGAAAAATTTGGATTAAAGTATTATTTCCTATACTTTTGTGCTCGATAATCAATGGTTCTTTTATAGAACCGTGCACATTTTGGAATTGCAGATATTTATTGACTTTCTTGCACTTGATTTCGCAACTGCCTGATGGATAAACGGATATTGCATCGGGCAGGATTAGTGGAATTGCCTGTATGCAATGTGTGCGCAGCATAACGATTTACGAATTCCGCAATGAATCCGACAGCCGACACCGCCAAATGCTGGTATGTCATGCGCGACCTCAAACGCCCGAACGCCCTGCGCCCCGCCTATAAAGAGTTGGCAGATGCGGGGGTGGAGGTATTCACGCCTATGCGGTGGGTTTTGAAAACGCGCAACGGCAGACGGGTTCGTGAACAAGTGCCGTTTATCTTCGACCTGCTTTTCGCCCATGAAACGCGGTCGGTTCTCGACCCGATAGTCGATAAAATACCGACGCTTCAATACCGCTATCGCCGCGGCGGCGAATACCGCGAGCCGATGACGGTCGCCGAACCGGATATGGATGTTTTCATCCGTGCGGTATCGGTGTCGCAAAACCCCGAATACTTCCTCCCGGCCGAACTCTCGCCGTCGATGTACGGACGTACGGTGCGCGTGGTCGGAGGTGTGCTGGACGGCTACGAAGGCAAACTGCTGAATGTTCGCGGAACGAAGACCAAACGCCTTTTGGTGGAGTTGCCCGATTTCGTAACCGTAGGCATCGAAGCCGACTTCGAATACATCCGAATCATATAACGGCGACTGCTCCGGCATCGCCCGACGCACCGACCCAAACGACATATATATTATAATGCAACGATTGATAACGAAACTGCATCTGGACCGCTATTTGAGTTCCAAGTTGATACTCTGTATCGACCTTGCAATCTCGGCAACGGCATCGATGCTCGCACTGATTCTCGTACGTCTGCTTTTCGACGGCGGTATTTCGCAGTACTTCGCCATCTCATGGATAGGCTGTGCAACGGCATTCTCGCTGCTGCTGTACTATGTGCTTAAAACATACCGCTTCATAATCCGCCACTCGACGCTCCGCGAGGTGGCGAAATTCGTACTCGCGACACTCGGCAAAGAGATACTGCTCGGGGCTGGTGCCGTGGTGTTCGCCCGCAGCGGCGTTGCCTATGATATCGCCGTACTGCTGCTGCTCGACTTCCTGCTTACGTTGTGCGCATTAGTGTTGGTGCGTGTCATGATGATAGCCGCTTACGACCTTATCAAGCACAGTCTGAAACACCGCGACAACTGCCTCAGTGTACTGATTTACGGTACGAGCGACAAATCGGTGGCATTGGTTACCCGATTGCAGGACTCGCCGCACTACAAGGTGTCGGGATTCCTCACCTTCGGTCCCCGGCTGGAAAACCACATGCTGGCACAGCACTGCGTGTACTATTTCGAGAATGCCGGCAACGTGAAGTATCTCCGCGGGCGGTACGACATCGACGCCGTACTGTTCGCCACCGAGACGGAAGCGCAGTCCGAGCAGGAGAGGCTGCTCAAATACGCTACCGACAACGGCATCAAGATTCTTATCGCTCCTCCGATAGACGAGGTCATCGGCGGCAGGCTGATGAAGTCGTCCATTCGCGAAATCAAAATCGAAGACCTTCTGGGGCGTCCGGAAATCAAAATCTCGCTCGATGAAATCATTGCCGATTTCCGCGGCAAAACCATCATGGTAACCGGCGCGGCAGGTTCGATAGGTTCGGAGTTGTGCCGTCAGTTGGCGACTTTCGGCATAAAGAGACTCGTGCTGTTCGACAATGCCGAAACGCCGACGCACAACATACGTCTCGAACTCGAAGAGCGTTTCCCGGAACTCGACTTCCTGCCCGTAATCGGCGATGTCCGCATTCCGGCACGGCTCGATTACGTATTCCGCCAGTATCGTCCGCAGGTGGTGTTCCATGCCGCGGCATACAAGCACGTGCCGCTCATGGAGGAGAATCCGTGCGAGGCCGTGCTGGCCAATGTCGCAGGCTCGCGCAACGTGGCGGACAAGTGTTTGGAATACGACGTCGAGAAGATGGTGATGATTTCGACCGACAAGGCGGTGAACCCGACGAACATCATGGGTTGCACCAAGCGTCTGGCGGAGATTTACGTGCAGTCGCTGGGACTGGCGGTCGAGCAGGGCAGAATGAAGGGCGTAACACGCTTCGTAACCACGCGTTTCGGCAACGTCCTCGGTTCGAACGGTTCGGTGATTCCGCGTTTCCGCGAACAGATAGCCAAGGGCGGTCCCGTTACGGTAACGCATCCCGACATAACGCGATTCTTCATGACGATACCCGAAGCCTGCCGATTGGTCATGGAGGCTGCGACGTTGTCCACGGGTACGCAGATTTTCGTGTTCGACATGGGCGAATCGGTCAAGATAGCGCATTTAGCAAAACGCATGATCGAACTGGCGGGATTGATGCCGGACAAGGATATAAAAATCGAATACACCGGACTGCGACCGGGCGAGAAGTTGTACGAGGAGGTCTTGTCCAACACCGAGAATACGCTCCCGACCTCGCACGACCGCATCCGCATCGCCAAAGTCCGCGAATACGACTACGAAGACGCCCGCCGTGCCGCCGACATGCTCGAATCGCTTTCCCGCGAAGTGAACATCCCCGACATGGTACGTCTTATGAAGCGCACTGTCCCGGAATTCATCTCAAAAAATTCCAGATTCGAAATGTATGACGATGTACATCTCCCCGATTTGGGGTGATGCAGAAAATTCTTGTACCGAAAGCAGTGGTGAAAAATCCCAATTAGAAAAATCGTATGAAAATAATCTAAAATATATGAGTATTTTTAAAGACAAGGTTCTGTTGATAACAGGGGGTACCGGCTCGTTCGGCAATGCCGTATTGCGGCGGTTCCTCGATTCGGATATTAAGGAAATCCGTATTTTCTCGCGCGACGAGAAGAAGCAGGACGACATGCGTCACATGCTTCAAAATCCGAAAGTAAAGTTCTATATCGGCAATGTGCGGGACAAGGCGTCGGTGGACATCGCTATGCGCGGTGTCGATTATGTTTTTTCGGCAGCGGCATTGAAGCAGGTGCCGTCGTGCGAATTTTTTCCAATGGAAGCGACGCGCACCAATGTCATCGGAACAGGAAACGTCCTCGAATCGGCTATCGAACACGGCGTAAAGAACGTCGTTGTGCTTTCGACCGACAAGGCGGCATACCCTATCAATGCCATGGGAATATCGAAAGCCCTGATGGAAAAGGTCGCCATAGCCAAAGGACGCGAACTCGGCGAAGGCGCAGCAACGACGATATGCTGTACTCGTTATGGCAACGTCATGGCTTCGCGCGGTTCGGTCATTCCGTTATGGGTCGAGCAGATGATGGAGGGAAAACCCATTACGATTACAGACCCGAACATGACGCGCTTCATGATGACATTAGACGATGCCGTAGACTTGGTAATCTATGCATTCCAACACGGGCACAACGGCGATTTGTTCGTTCAAAAGGCTCCGGCGGCAACGCTGTCTACACTTGCCGAGGCCCTGAAACAGATTTATGCCAAAATAGATCCTAAATACGGCGCGACGGAGGTGAAGATTATCGGCACGCGTCACGGCGAGAAATTGTACGAAACGCTCGTTACGCGCGAAGAGATGGCAAAGGCTGTCGATATGGGCAATTATTACCGCATACCGTGCGATACGCGCGACTTGAACTACGACAAGTTCTTCACCGAAGGTAACGAGGATGTCTCGAAGATAGAGGATTACCACTCGCACAATACGCGTCGTCTGGACGTCGAGGGCATGAAAGAGCAGTTGCTGCGTCTGCGTTTCATCCGAGAGGACTTGGGAATGGAACAGCGTGCCAAACCTCGCGACATACGGAGCGAGTAATTCGCATATGATCGTCCAATATGACCGACGGTCCGCAATCGAAATTTCCTTTCCCGCTCATTTTCCAACAATGGCGGCTGCAATCCGAAAACATCGAATAACGACATGAAAATACTTGTAACCGGAGCCCGCGGTTTCGTAGGGAGGAATCTGTGTGCGCAGTTGCGCAATATCCGCGACGGCAAGGCTCGCTGCTATGGAGACATCGTAGTCGGCGATATATATGAATACGACATCGATTCTTCACCCGAGGAGTTGGACGAATGGTGTCGTACGGCGGATTTCGTATTCAATCTTGCGGGAGTGAACCGTCCGCAAAATCAGGAAGAGTTCATGACCGGCAATTTCGGATTCGCCTCGACATTGCTCGACACCTTGAAAAAGCACCGCAATAGATGCCCCGTGATGCTGTCATCGTCGATTCAGGCGACGCTCCTCGGACGGTACGCCGGTTCGGAATACGGCAAAAGCAAGAAGGCGGGCGAAGATCTTTTTTTCGATTATGGCGATGAAACAGGTGCGAAAGTACTGGTATACCGCTTCCCGAATCTGTTCGGCAAGTGGTGCCGCCCGAACTACAACTCTGCTGTCGCCACGTTCTGCAACAACATAGCAAACGACCTGCCGATTACGGTGAACGACCCGTCGGTGGAGTTGGAGTTGCTGTATATAGACGACCTCGTGGATGAGATGATAGCCGCATTGAGGGGTGAAGAACATCATTGCGAGTTCGATGGAGTACGAACGGTTCTGAAACAGCATGGACGGTATTGTGCCGTTCCGGTAACGCACCATGCCACTCTCGGCGAAATTGTAGACTTGCTGCATCGGTTTCACGATCAGCCTCAAACGCTCGTCATGCCTGAAATACCCGAAAACGGGTTCGCGAAGAAACTGTATTCGGCTTATTTGAGTTATCTGCCGAAAGACAAGGTTAAGTTTCCGCTGAAAATGAATACGGATGCCCGCGGCAGTTTTACCGAACTGCTCAAAACACGCGATTGCGGACAAGTGTCGGTAAACATATCCAAACCGGGTATTACGAAGGGGCAGCACTGGCACAATTCGAAATGGGAGTTTTTCATTGTGGTATCGGGACACGGATTGATTCAGGAACGTAAAATAGACTCGGACGAAATCTTGAATTTCGAGGTTTCGGGCGATAAAATCGAAGCGGTGCACATGCTCCCAGGGTATACTCACAACATTATCAACCTCTCGAAGACCGAAGACCTTGTAACGGTCATGTGGGCGAACGAACCGTTCGACCCCGACCGCCCCGATACATTTTTCGAAAAAGTATAAACCAAATTATGATGATACGAGAATACAGGTCAGATATCGATGCAATAAAAGGGCTTGCCATTATAGCAATCATATTCTACCATATTGGTATGTTGCCTTATGGTTTTTTAGGTGTTGAAGCCTTTCTTGTTATTAATGGTTTTCTCATAATCCCACCATTGGTCAACAATCTTAGGACCGGTGACTTCAGATTTATTCCATGGTTTACAAAAAGATTGTTCCGTTTATGGCCAATAGTACTTATCGCCTCTACTATTTGTTTGATAGTAGGCTATTGGATGATGATTCCGGACAGCTATGAGAACCTATCGGAGAGTGTCGTAGCCTCCAACCTGTTTTCAAACAACATATTATCAGCCATAACCACCAAGAATTATTGGGATGTATCAAACGAATTCAAACCTTTGATGCAGATGTGGTATCTTGGCGTAGTAGTTCAATTCTATTTTTTATATCCGCTACTTCTGTATGTCGTAAAAACTTGCTTCAAGAAATTCAGGGATAACCATAACTTTTGGCCGTCTGTAATAGCAATCATAGGACTAATTTCGTTGGCCGGGTATTTATTCATGCCGGATTCGTTTAGCAATAAGTTCTATTTTGTGCATTATAGAATATGGGAATTTTCTATCGGAGGACTGATTGGGTTGCTATTGCCTAAGGTTGATTTAAAGAAGGGCGTAAGATGCGTTCTATATGTTGCATTGTGCGTGTTATTCTTAATCGAGGCAAAATCAATTACGCAAGTCGATACAATGACAATAATCGGAATGGGAGAGGCTACTTCAGGATATATCCTTAAAATGGTTCTTACTATTAGCACTGCAATATTGACCGGCATCCTATTGTTTACAAATGTAAAATGGGGGGGGGTATTGCCATGGCTCGGAAAAATGTCTCTCAGCCTGTTCGTCTGGCATCAGGTGGTTTTAGCCTTTGTGAGATACGGGTTCCTTGAGAATTTGGATCGGATACAACTTCT
>CAYRSF010000036.1:0-43402 GCA_964427035.1 uncultured Alistipes sp. | reverse complement strand
TATGCCATTGCCAGAGAAACACGACCCTCTTCGCCGGCAGCGACCTTCATCGGCAGCACACCCATGGCGAAGACCTCCTCCAAACGGGTAACGATGTTTTCGTAGACCGCGTCGTGGCCGAGTTGCGGTGCCAAATACGGCGATTCGAGGTTCCGGTCGTAGTAAGGGATATTGCCCCAGAACTTCCACAGCACCGTATAGTAGAAGGCTTTCAGTACCGTAGCCTCAGCCTTGTAACGGGCTTTGGTCTCCTCGCTCATGCCCGGCACGCCATCGACATATTCCAGCACGATGCATGCACGGTTGATTCCCGAATAGGCAACAGTCCAAATTTGATTGCAGCATTCGATCGACGTTGCTGTGTAATAGTGCGTCTTGACCAGAATCGGCTGGTCGCCCTCGTTCGAACCTCCGCAGTAGATGTCGTCCGCCATGATGTCTGATACGAGGTTGAGATTGTCGTACTGATTGAAATAGTCGAACCATTCGAGCGGGTCGTAGGCGGCCATCAGCCCCTCGTACATGCGGGACTCGTTGATGAAATATTCATCCAACGGCTCGGACGAGTTGTGTTTTACGCTAATGAAATCCTTGCCGCACGACGTGAGCAGAACCGCTGCCGTCGAGCAAAGTGCTATAAGTATATTTTTCATAGTCATAATCTATTTTAAAGTTAGAACGTGAGGTTTACTCCTACCGAGAATGTACGCGACTGCGGATATACGCCTCGGTCGATGCCGACCTCCGTGCCAAAACTGGAGTTGCCGCCCGTAACTTCCGGATCGCAACCCGTATATTTGGTAATCGTGAAGAGATTCTCTGCCTGCACGAACACACGCAGACGCGAAATGGCTGCTCTCTTGGTCCACTTTTGAGGCAGCGTGTAACCCAACTGAATGTTGCGGGCGCGCAGGAACGAGCCGTTTTCCAGCCACAAATCCGATACGCGGTAGTTTTGGTTGGCTGAGTCGAACGTAAAGCGCGGGTGGGAGTTGGTCGAACCTTCTCCGGTCCAGCGGTTGAGGATTGTCTTAGGAAGGTTGATGTAGTAGAGGTCGGTACGGCGCGTTACATTGAACACCTGACAGCCGGCCTGACCCTGCAACAGAATGTTGAAGTCGAGACCTTTCCAGTCGAAGCCGAAATTCAGACCGAACGTCCAGTCCGGCATACCCTTGCCGATCATGGTGCGGTCGTCGTCGTTCAGTACTCCGTTATTGTCGTAATCGACGAATCTTACATCGCCCGGCTGTGCATCCGGCTGCAACAGTTCGCCATTGCTGTTCACGTAAGCGTTCACCTCGTCCATATTCTGGAAAATGCCGTCGGTCTTGAAGCCGTAGAAATAAGGGAACGGCAGACCTACGATACCGCGGGACAACTGACCGATTTTGTGGCTCGAAGCATAGAGCGCGGCTGAGTCATCGCCCAGATAGGTAAGTTTGTTCTTGTTGTAGGTGGCGTTGAGGGATATGTGGTAGTTGAAACTGCCTGCCCGGTCGCGCCAGCCGATTTCGAGTTCGACACCCTTATTGACCATGTCGCAGACGTTGCCGATTGGCGCCGAGTCGCCGGCATAGCCCGGAACCGGCATGTCGAAGAGCATGTCGCGCGTCTTTTTGTTATACCAGTCGGCAGTGAAGGTGAGACGGTTGTTCAGTACGCCGAAGTCGATACCGATATTTATCTGGCGCGACTCCTCCCACTTGATGTCAGGATTGGCAAGACCCGAAGGTTTCGTACCGGTCTGAATCGTCTCGCTGTTGTTGGCACCCGAACCGAGCACGTAGTTGTTGCCGGAGTTCATATAGACGGCATAGCGGAAGTCGCCGATGGCATCGTTACCGTTCAGACCCCACGAACCGCGGAGTTTGAGGGTGGACAGCCAGTTGGCATTCTGCATGAACGATTCGTTCTTGATGTTCCATCCGAGGCTGAACGACGGGAATGTACCCCACTTGTTGTTTTCGCCGAATCGGCTCGAACCGTCGCGGCGGAACGTCGCCTCGAATATGTATCGCTCGTCGAAGTTGTACGACAAGCGGCCGAAGTACGATGCCAGACGATACGGAATCGAGTTCCAACTTCCCCAGCCGTTGCGGTTGCCGTCCTGCTGCAAACCGAGCGTGTTATTAACCGAGATTTTCCATGTGTCGTAAGGGTATTTCAAGCCCTTTGCCGAAGCGCCCACGTTGGATGACGACGACGAGATGGCGGACTGACCGAGCAGCACCGCAATGGAGTGCTTGCCGAAACTCTTCTCGTACGAGAGTACGTTTTCGACCTGCCACAACAGCGAACGGTTCATCGACTGCGAAGCCGAAGTAGCGTAGTTGGGTTTCGTCGTTACTGTCATGTTGCCGTCCTTGTCGTAGGTCTCGGTTTCGGTTACGGTGTCATAGGCATAGTTCTTCGACGAGAGGAAGTACTGCTGCGAATAACCGTGGTCGCCCCAGAAAGCGAGGTCGATACCAACCGACGAGCGGAATTTCAGTCCGTCAATAATCTGCAACTCGCCCACGAAGTTCGAGACGAACTTGTCGGTGCTGTATTTCGTTCCCGGCATTTCGAGCGATGCCAGCGGGTTTACCTGTTCGTTGTAGACCGAACCGTCTACGACCGTATAAGGCCGTCCGTTCTTGTCGCGGATGATGTGAGGATATCCCTCCGGATAGAGCGTCTTGTAAGACTCCTCTGTCGCGGCGTCGGCGAATATCGGCTCCAATGGCGACATGCCGATAGCCGAACCCAGCGGCGAACCGTACTCCGAGTTGGTGGAGATGCCGGTCGAGAGGATGCGGGCGTAGGAGTTGGAGTTCCGAATGGTCAGTTTGTTCAGCCAGTTGCGCGACTTCGACTTATCGAAGACGGTAATGCCCAAGTTGGCACGCAGGGTGATACGCTCGTAGTTCGCGCGACCGAAATCGCCGCCGATAGTACCTTCGCGCGAGAGATAGCCGCCCGAAACCGAATAATTGATGGTTTCGCTTCCGCCGCTGATCGTCAGGTCGTGCTTCATCACCGGAGCGTTGTCGTTGAATATGGCATCCACCCAGTCGGTGCCTTTGCCGAATTCATAAGGATTGTCGTACTTCGGACGGTTGCCCGAGTTGATGTAACCCTCATTCATCATGATTGCATACTCGGTAGCGTCGAGCACCTGAGGCTTGCGCCACGGATTCTGCCAACCATAGGAGAAATCGTAACTTACGGTCGCACGTCCCTGTTCGCCGCGCTTGGTCGTTACGAGGATGACACCGTTGGATGCACGCGCACCGTAGACGGCACCCGATGCAGCGTCTTTCAGCACCTCGATACGCTCGATGTCGTTCGGGTTGAGGTAGTCGATGCCGCCCGAGATGGCGAGACCGTCCACGATGTAGAGCGGACCGGAGTTGTTTATCGAGCCGACACCGCGGATGCGCACCTGCGACGATGCGTCCGGCGCACCCGACGACTGGGTGATTGTTACACCCGAGGTCATACCCTGCAATACGTTGTCGATGCGGGTATTCGACTGCGCTTTCAATTTGTCGGCCGTAACACTCGAAATGGCGGCTGTTACGACGCTCTTCTTCTGTACGCCGTAGCCGACGACCACGATGTCGTCGATACCTGCAACCTCCTCTTCGAGGACGATTTCAAAGACGGTCTTACCCCCCCCCACAGAAATCGACTGTGTACGGTAACCGAGGAACGATACGGTCAGCGTCGCATTGTCGCCCGGCACGTTAATGGAGAATGAGCCGTCAGCGTTGCTCGATGTTCCGAGCAAGGTACCATCAATCGTAACGGTTGCACCGGGAATCGGAGCACCCGCCTTATCCTTGATGACACCAGTAACTTGTCGGGACTGTGCGAATGCACTTCCCGCCATCGCCAGAATCGTAATGATCATGGCGATTTTTAAGGTCAAGTTTTTCATAGGCTTTTGTTATTAATTTGGGTATATAATATAAATAGGTTCATGTAAAGAAAAATTGCGGAAAGCCGCGGCTTCCGACCGACAATCAATCCATATCAAAATGCCGTTCTTTAAATTTTATCAATTTATGTTGCTACTTCAAAATTAATTAAATATTGTAGCGGCTACAAATTAATTTCGGCACCTAACGGCGAAATATAATGATTTTGGATGCTTGGCACCGATTAAATCGCTGATTTATAATATATATAACCCCTCCGAAGGTCGTAAAAAAGTGGATGCCGCAACAAGTCGCCGCAACGTCGGAAAATACGCCAATGAAAAAAAGTGGAACATTCGGGGATGGTATAAGTTCTAACGAATTGATTATCAAAGCGCACAAATAAACACCCCGAAATAAAAAAGTGAAAAACGGGACTGTCGGACAGCCCCGTTTCGACTCGCGGACAGGCGGATTTTGGACTTTTCCGCCCTGCGTACGCTTCGAACGTCCTTCGCCGCTACTCCATCATGCCGATAGTCTTAATGCGCTCCTCGAAATCGTCGCGGTTTACTGCGGATGCATTCCTTATGCGTGCGCGATAATTGTAGATGGTATTGATCGAATACCGCAGCAGCGATGCTATGCGCGACGAATCGGTGATTCCCAGACGAATAAGTGCGAAGATGCGCAGTTCGGTATTCAGCCGTTCGCCCTTTTTCAGTTCAATCTGCGCGTTGGGTTTCAGCAGCCCGTTGAACTCCTTGACGAAGTTGGGATACAGTTGCAGAAAGGCATTGTCGAACATCTCATAGAAACCGTTCAGTTCCCGGGTCATCATCTCCGACGACGAACTCTCCGTTTTCAGTTCTTCGAGTTTGCCTGCCGACAATTTGCGGCGTACGTTGCGCCGATAGGCGTCGAGTTTGTCGATGTAGTTCGAACACATCATCAGGAACAAACCTATGTACTTCTCCTTGACGATGTTGGCTTCCAACAACGCCTTGTTCATATTGCTGATGCTTTCGTTGGCTTCGAGCAGCGAGGCATTGAATTCTTTGATTTGACCGTTCATCTGTTCGATTTTGCGCCGCGACTGATGCGTTCGGGAATAGAGATAGACTGCCCACAGACATATTCCGAGCAGTACGGCTGCCAGTATCGATATGACAATCAACATATCGCCCATGCGTTTGTTCTGCAATGCCTGCATATCCAGATAGGATTGCTCTATCATCGGAATGACGTTGGAAATCTGCCACGGACGCAGTTTGGCGTTGTAGAACAGTGCGTCGTTGAGAGAGATGGTTATGTAGCGGAACGCCCGTTCGATATCCCCGCGGTGGAGCATCGCCTGCGCCAGACAGCAGAGCGAGGCATTATCCTTTATCGCCATTTTTACATCCGCCATGGCTGACCGCGCATACCAGACAATCATCTCGTCGGCATAGCCCAGCGATTCGCAGATTACAGCCTGGTCGTAGGCGTGAACGGCATATTTGCGGCTCGACGGGTCGAATTGCGACAACAGCCGGATATTCCTTGCATATGCCGTTTCGTAGTCGCCGGCATCCATCAAATCGTATATGGCTATGTGCTGATGCACTTCGGATTCGGGCGGTGCGCATTCGAGAATGCGGTCGCGGTAGTAGCGCACCTTGCTCTTCGACGCGCGCGCCATCTCGGGTGTCCGGTTATATTCGTTATAGTCTTTATAGAAACGCTGCTGGGTATTGTAGTAGCAGAGCAGTTGAGTGCGGTTGAGCGACAGCGTATCGAGACCCGACGAAAGCAGCACGCGGGCTTCGAGAAACATGCCCGACGTGGTGAACAGCATCGCCCTTTGCAGCGTTACGTCCGCCACGCGCCGGTAGTCGCCGATGCGTTCTGCCAGTGCCATCCTCTTGTCGAGCACCGATATCGCTTCATCGAACTGGTAGGTCGCATATTCATCGTAGAGTTGTCCGTAGATGTCGAATTGCTGTTCGAGCGATACTCCTCGCGAATGGAGCATATTCTCGAACGTCATCAACCGCAGTTTGAGTTTCGAGACATAGTCGTCTGCCGATTCCAACACTTCATCCAGATGTTTGATTTCACCGATTGCATCGGTCGTCGAGGATGCCGACACGACCGCGGGCGACAGCATCGCCGTAAGCAGGACATTCAAAAGGAGGTTCGCAGGTTTCATAATGACAGAAAATAAGCGGTTTTGCAGTTTTTACATTGACAAATATATAAAATATTATTTGCAAAACCTAACAAATCGCCACTTTTATTCAATGATAACCATTTGCGGTATAAGCCATTCCCTTGTAAAACTTTATATTTTGCACTTCAACCGAGAGCCGCGCCCGAATTTTTAAGTAAATTTGCATTAGTTAATCAAAATTTTTATGAACCCAAAACACTTCCCGCTTATGCTGCCACACCTATCCGCCATTCTCACGGCATGTCTGTTCTCGATTGCGACATGCGGATGCAGCGACAATCCGAATACCGGCGAACCGTCGAAACCTGTTACGAACATCCGTCTCACGCAGTCGGCAACCGGCGATACGTCGATTTCAGTAGACGTGGTCATAGACAATGCCGATGTCGCATACTGCAAAATCGCTCCCGCCGACGGAGCGACGCCGTCGCTTGCCGAGATGATTAAGGGCGAACGTCTCACCGAATCGGGAACGCTGCTCTTTTCGGGATTGGAGGCGGGTTCGAGTTACAAGGTTTTCGGTGTGGCGGGTCTTGCCGGCATATATACCGATATTAAATCTATCGTCGTAAAAACCTCCGGTCAGCGCGATGACCGTTTCCCTGCCGCCGTCGAGGCTTGGCAGACTTCTGCCGACCGCCGGTCGCTGTTAAGCGAGACTGCCGTAGGTCGTGCTTCGGATGCTGCCGCTTCGTCTGCGGAACTTCGGATCAATCCGTCTATGCGCTATCAGTCCATGGAGGGTTTCGGTCCGGCAATAACCGGTTCTGCCGCCTACAACCTGCTGAAAATGTCGGCAGCCGACCGCGACCGGATTCTGCGTGCCGCGTTCGACCCCGTGAACGGTTTGGGCTACAACTATGTCCGCATATCGATCGGATGTTCTGACTTCTCGTTGGACGAATATACATGCTGCGACATCGAAGGTCTCGAATTTTTCGAAATCCACGAGTTCGACCGCCGCGACCTGTTCCCGGTACTTTCCGAGATTCTCGCAATAAATCCGGATGTTAAAATCATCGCCGCTCCATGGACGTGCCCCCGTTGGATGAAGGCACCCGTAGGCGGCAGCGGCCGATACGACAAGTGGACGGGCGGCAGAGTCGCTCCGGAGCACTATGCCGACTATGCGCAATATTTCGTGATGTGGATTGAGGAGATGGAGGCGAACGGCTTCCGCATAGAGGCCGTAACTCCGCAGAACGAGCCGTTGCATGACGGCAACTCCGCCTCGACCTGCATGACGTGGGAGCAGCAGCGGGAGTTCGTCAAACGCCATCTCGGTCCGGCATTCCGCGAGGCGGGCATCAAGACCAAGATTTGGGCTTACGACCACAATTTCGACGTGCCGGAATATGTAACGAACATTTTCGCCGACAAGGAGGCCGCCCAGTACTTTGACGGTTCGGCATGGCACGCCTACGGCGGCAGTTATACCGTACTGGCGAAAGTGCATTCTGCCGCACCGGACAAGCATATCTATTTCACCGAACAGAGCATAGGCACGTGGTGTCCCGATTTCGGAGAGAATCTTATGTGGCATATGTCCAACGTATGTCTGGGTACTATAAACAACTACTGCCGCGCCGTGATACTGTGGAACTTCATGCTCGACGACCGTCGCGGTCCGAACCGTCCGGGAGGATGTCAGACCTGCTACGGCTTCGTCGATTGCGACGGCACGTACTCCTACGCTTCGCTCAACTACCGAAGCCACTGGTACGCCATCGGGCACCTGTCGAAAGTAATCCGCCGAGGTGCCGTCCGCATCGGTTCGACTGCACCGGATGTCATCTGCTCGGCATTCGAGAATCCCGACGGCTCATACTCGGCAGTCGTGCTCAACGAATCGACCTCCCCGAAAACCTATATCGTGAGGAGCGACAAGGGCGACTTCTCGGTCGAATTGGGAGCCCGCTCTGTTACATCAGTCATTTGGAAATAAAAAACTTGAAATTATGAAACTGCATCTTTCGACACTCCTGTTCGCGCTGCTTATGATGTCGGCGTGTGAAAAAAATACGATTGGGTCTGCCGAGGAAACCGGGATTCCGCGCTCGATTCGGCTTGACGACTCCGGCGTGCTCACGCTCGATGCCGGAGGGTCCGTCGCCATCGACTTCACGGTAGAACCTGCCGAAGCGGTCTTCGACCACAAAACAGATTCGCCGGATTGCCAGTTGTCGCTGCGTCAGGCAGACAATCTGCGGTACACGCCGACGGAGTTTTCAATCGTCCGCATCTCAGACGGTCAGACGCCGGGTCGCTACCGTGCCGTCATCGAATCCGCAGGGACGGCTGCATCCTTCCGCCGGGATGTGTGCCTCGTGCTGAAACTGCCGTCGGGCGAACTGCTCGCCTCGCAGCCCGTAACGATTCAGAGCAGCGGATATCATGCAGGCATTACGGGCATGCGGTTTCTGAAACGTCATAATCCGTCGCTCAGCGCCGACGTGGAACTCTCTTTCGACAGCCGCACGGCGACCTTCTCCGGACGCATTCCCGACTACCAGACCTCCATGCGTCTTGTGGCGACGTTCGACTGCGACGGAGCCGACCGGATTGAAGTCGGAGGAGAGGTGCAGACAAGCGGAGTGAGCGTCAATGATTTCAGCAGCGATGTAATCTATACCGTATATTCGGGTGCTTACGAGAACCGTTTCACGGTCAGCGTCGTCAATTTTACAGGTCTGCCCGTAGTACTGATCGAGACGCCGGGACGGGTGCCCGTAACCTCGAAGGAGGAGTGGGTCGAGGAGGCGACAATCAGCATCGACGGCGCAGGTCGTTTCGACAATCTCGAAGCCGTCGCGACATCGATTCGCGGACGGGGCAACACGACATGGGAATGGCCGAAGAAGCCTTACAATCTCAAACTCGACAAGAAGCAGTCGATTCTCGGCATGCCGAAGCACAAACGCTGGTGCCTGCTCGCCAACTATATGGACCGCACGCTGCTGCGCAACAGGATAGCATACTACCTCGCCTCTCAGACGTCGCTCGCATGGACGCCGCGCTGCGAGTTCGTCGAGTTGTTTCTCAACGGCGAATATCAGGGGCAGTATCTTTTGGCGGAACACATCAAGGTCGATAAGAATCGCGTGGACATAACCGAGATGACCCCTCAGGACAATGCGGGAGAGGAATTGACGGGAGGTTATCTGCTCGAACTGGACTTCCATTTCGACAACGTATGGCAGTGGCACACGTCGCATAACGTGCCTTTCGCCGTCAAATCGCCCGACGATGACGAACTTACGTCCGTGCAGTTCGAATGGATTAAAAATCACATCGCCGAGGTCGAGCAATGCCTGTACGGCAACGGTTTCAGAGACCAGACAACCGGCTATCGCCGCTATCTCGATGCAGAGTCGTTTGCAGATTACTGGCTCATATATGAACTTACGGTCAATCACGAGTTGGGTAATCCCGGCAGCGTCTACCTGCACAAAGACAGGGGCGGAAAAATCGTGGCGGGTCCCGTGTGGGATTTCGACTGGGGAACATTCTCCTACAACGCTTCACCGAACGCACAGTGGGGGCTGTTCATTCAGTGGGCATGGTGGTATGGCAGGTTGTTTGAAGACCCTGCATTCCGTTCGCTGGCAGCCGAAAGGTGGCGCGTATTGAAACCTCGGTTCCTCACGGCATTCGATTATATCGACGAGCAGGAAAAATACATCGCACACTCTGCCGCAGCCAACTTCGCGATATGGAAAATGACCACCGACACGAACGGCGACGAACGGCTGTCGTTCGAGGCGGCTGTCGCGCGAATGCAGAATATTCTTTCGGAGCGGATTGAAATCATAGACCGCGAAGTGTCGAAGTGGTGATTGTAACTGCGTATGACCGAACTGTCGCCGCCTTGCCGACGGCAGCGATACAATTGCCGTCCGGCGATACATGAACAGATGTCCGTGCAGGATGTGCGAACACGGAATGACGTGCAAATAACCGACAACCATAAATTATTAGACGCAAGATGAAAAAAATCGTTTTATCCGCAGCCATGCTGATGATAAGTTTCACGGTCTGGGCACAGCAGGCTCTTTGGGACGCTGCTCCGGTCGTATCCCCCGAAGTGCATGCCGACAATACCGTAACTTTCCGGCTCAAAGCCCCTAATGCCGCGAAAGTGCAGGTAACGGGAGATTTTCTGCCCGTCCGAAAGATTAATACCGAGTTCGGCGAGTTCGACAGTCCGGGAGTTGCCGACATGGTCCGGCGCGACGGCATTTGGGAGTACACCACGACCGAACCGTTAGGTCCGGAATTATACAGTTATACGTTCGTGGTAGACGGGCTGAAAATTAACGACCCGAACAACGTCTACATGATTCGCGACGTGGCAAGCACGACCAACGTATTCCTTATCGGCGGGGGGAGAGCCGACCTCTACAAAATCAACGACGTGCCCCACGGTACGGTCTCGAAAGTGTGGTACGACAGCCCGACACTGGGCATCGACCGTCGTCTGACGGTCTACACGCCGGCAGGATACGAAAAAAGCGGCAAACGCTATCCGGTATTCTACCTGTTGCACGGAATGGGCGGCGACGAGAATGCGTGGAGCGAACTGGGACGCGCGACACAGATACTCGACAACCTGATTGCGCAGGGCAGTGCAGAACCGATGATTGTGGTTATGACAAATGGCAATGCGGCACTGCAAGCCGCTCCCGGCGAATCGTCCATGGGCTATACCGTCCCGACGATGAGGCTCCCCAAGACGATGGACGGTTCGTTCGAAACGGCATTCCCCGACGTGGTGAACTTCGTGGACAATACATATCGCACTCTGCGCAACAAGCATGCACGGGCTATCGCAGGATTGTCGATGGGCGGATTTCATTCGATGCACATCTCCAAGCAGTATCCCGACATGTTCGACTATGTAGGTCTCTTCTCGGCTGCCATCATGCCGGACAAGAACGTACAATCGCCGGTTTACGACGATACGGAAGAAAAATTAGCCGTACAATTCGCCAAGACCCCGGCACTTTACTACATTGCAATCGGCGACAAGGATTTTCTCTACAAAGCCAACTGCGAATATCGCCGCATGCTCGACGAAAAGGGTTATCCCTATACCTATTATGAAACGGGAGATGGGCACATATGGAGGAACTGGCGCATCTACCTGACCGAATTCGTACCTAAACTATTCAAATAACATTACCGCAATGAACAAAACCAACTTATTAGCCATGATACTGACCGCCGCCATGAGTGCAGGCTGCTCACGGGCTCCGCAACTCGGCTGCGCCCCGATTGACGATGTGGTGGCAGCCATGACACTCGAAGAGAAAGTCAGTCTGGTCGTCGGCACCGGCATGACCGGATTCTCGGGCGAGAACGCCGCTGTCGGCGCGACACGCAATCTGGTACCGGGGGCTGCCGGTACGACCCATCCCGTAGAACGCCTCGGCATTCCTGCAATCGTGCTGGCAGACGGTCCTGCCGGACTGCGCATCGACCCGTTGCGCGAGGGAGACGAGCAGACATACTACTGCACCCATTTCCCCATCGGCACGCTCTTGGCCTCGACATGGAACCAGCAGTTGGTAGAGAAGGTCGGCGAGGCCATCGGCAACGAGGCACTCGAATACGGCACCGACGTACTGCTTGCACCGGCACTCAACATTCATCGCAACCCGCTATGCGGCCGCAATTTCGAGTACTATTCGGAAGACCCTGTCGTCTCGGGCAAGATTGCTGCCGCCTACGTGCGCGGCGTACAGAGCAACGGAGTGGGTACATCGATAAAGCATTTTGCGCTCAACAATCAGGAAACCAACCGTATGGCGAACGATGCGCATGTCTCGCAGCGTGCCCTGCGCGAAATATACCTGAAAGGATTTGAAATCGCGGTCCGCGAATCCGATCCGTGGACGGTTATGTCCTCCTACAACCGCCTCAACGGCATCTACACCTCGGAGAATCCCGAATTGCAGAGTGCTGTCCTGCGCGACGAATGGGGATTCCGCGGCATGGTCATGACCGACTGGTTCGGCGGCAAGGATGCCGTGGCGCAGATGATTGCCGGCAACGACATGCTCCAGCCCGGAACGGACAGACAGTATGAAATGATTGTCAGCGGCATCAAAGAGGGACGGTTAGACGAAGCGGTGATCGACCGCAATGTGAAACGGATTTTAGAGTTGATACTGCGCACGCCGCGCTTCCGGGGATACCGCTTCTCGAATAAGCCGGACTTGGAGACTCACGCCGCTGTAACGCGTCAGAGCGCGACGGAGGGCATGGTGCTGCTCAAAAACGAGGACCGTACGCTCCCGTTCTCCGCGGATGTCAAACGCATTGCACTGTTCGGCTGCACCTCCTACGATTTCATTGCCGGAGGTACTGGATCGGGCAATGTAAACCGCGCCTATACCGTCTCGCTGCTCGACGGACTGCAAAAGGCGGGCTACGAATTGGACGAAGCGCTCAAAAGCGACTACGAAGAGCATATCGCTGCCGAGAACGAACGCAACCGTCCCGACACGACCGACCGATTCGCCATGTTCATGCCGCAGCCTCGCCCGACCGAGATGCCGATTCCTGCTGCACGCCTGCAAACTCTTGCAGCAGCCAACGATATAGCACTCATCACGCTGGGTCGCACCTCGGGTGAGTTCCTCGACCGCCGGAGGGCAGACTTCGAACTGACGAGCGAGGAGAAACGGCTGCTCGACGAGGTATGCCGTGTTTTTCACGCGGCAGGCAAGAAGGCGGTTGTCGTGCTCAACATCGGCGGCGTCATCGAGACTGCGTCATGGAAGAGTCGTCCGGATGCCATTCTGTGCGCTTGGCAAGCCGGACAGGAGGGTGGCAACAGCGTTGCCGACGTGCTGAGCGGCAAGGCTTCGCCAAGCGGCAAACTGACGATGACTTTCCCGGTGCACTTCTCGGATGCGGCATCGTCCGCCAACTTCCCTGTCGATAAAACCGCCGACTTCAATATCGCCGACAGCGGCGAGAAGAAGAACAGCGTGAAGGACGTGGACTACACCGACTACGAGGAGGATATCTATGTCGGCTACCGCTATTTCGACACCTTCGGCAAGGCTGTATCCTATCCTTTCGGCTATGGTCTGTCCTACACGACGTTCGCCTATTCCGCGCCGGAGGTTGAGACGACGAATGATGCCTACATCGTAACGGTACGGATAACCAATACGGGAGAGCGGGCAGGCAAGGAGGTCGTGCAACTCTATATCGCAGCACCCGACCGGGTCGCATCCAACAAGCCGGAGAAGGAGTTGAAGGCATTCGCCAAGACCCGCGAACTCGGTCCCGGAGAGATGCAGAGCGTTACGCTGAATCTTCCGAAAGAGAATTTGGCTTCGTTCGACGCTGCCTCCTCGGCATGGGTCGTAACTCCCGGCACCTATGAGTTGCTTATCGGAGCCTCGTCGCGCGATATCCGTGTGAAAACGACAGTCGATGCCCCGGCATCGAGAATTCCGGTCGGCAATCTGCTCGAACCGCAGGGTGCTATCGAACTGCTCGAACGCTCCGGCAGATAGACGACACGCATCTTCGACGATTCCGTCCTTCGTCCCGGACATCCGTCTGGACGGAGGACGGAAATCGGAGCGTACCGGCTGCGGATTATTATACAGAATGACCGTTTTTGAAAATCGAAACCTCAAATCATGAAAAGAATCTTACTACTGTTTTGCGCTGTCGTACAACTGACTGCGACGGTGCTCCATGCGGCGGAATCCGCTATTCCGCGCGACGAGAAGATTGAGCGGCAGGTCGAAAAGTTGCTCCGTCGCATGACCCTCGACGAAAAGGTGGGGCAAATGTGCGAACTCTCCATCGAGGTGCTGCAAAAGCGCACCAACCCATTCGCCGGACTCTCCCCGCAGACGGCGACGAAGACCGACATCGAGAATCTGCTCAAAAAATACGGCATCGAAAAAGAGTTCGACCTCTCGAACGCTCTTTCGCCGGAGACGATGATGGCGATTTACACGCGCATCATGGACATCGAAAATTCCGGCGGATTTCAGTTGGACGAAGCGATGCTCGACACGGTTATCGGCACCTACAAGGTGGGGTCGATACTCAACGTCCCGGCTGGTGTGGCTCAGACACCGGAGAAATGGCAGGAGATTATCCGCCGCATACAGGAGAAATCGATGGAGTCGATAGGCATTCCATGCATTTACGGCGTAGACCAGATTCACGGCACGACATACACGTTGGGCGGAACGTTCTTTCCGCAGGGTGTCAATATGGGTGCCGCCTTCAACCGTGAACTGACACGCGAGGGCGCACGCATTTCGGCTTATGAAACCAAGGCAGGAAGCATTCCGTGGACCTATGCCCCCGTAACAGACCTCGGACGCGACCCGCGCTGGTCCCGTATGTGGGAGAACTACGGCGAGGACTGCTATCTGAACGCCGAGATGGGTCGTCAGGCCGTACTCGGATTTCAGGGCGACAATCCGAACCGCATCGACGACCGGCATGTCGCCGCCTGCATGAAGCACTATATGGGTTACGGAGTTCCGGTCAGCGGCAAGGACCGCACCCCGGCTTCGATTACGGTGCAGGACCTGCGTGAGAAGCATTTCGCGCCATATCTCGAAATGGTCAAGGCGGGTGCGCTTTCGGTGATGGTCAATTCGGCGATGAACAACGGTCTGCCCGTGCACGCCAACTACGAACTGCTGACGCAGTGGCTCAAAGAAGACCTCTGTTGGGACGGCATGATTGTAACCGACTGGGCGGACATCAACAATCTATATGCCCGCGACCATATCGCCAAGGACAAGAAGGAGGCTATCAAGATAGCCATAAATGCCGGTATCGATATGTCGATGGACCCGTATGATTATAAGTTCTGCACACTGCTCAAAGAGTTGGTCGAGGAGGGCGAGGTCCCGATGAGCCGCATCGACGATGCCGTGCGCCGTATTCTGCGCATGAAATACCGCCTGAACCTATTCGATAAACCGTACTACGACGTTAAGGATTTCCCGCTTTTCGGCAGCAGGGAACATGCGGCTGCGGCTTTGCAGGCTGCCGAGGAATCTCTCGTCCTGCTCAAAAACGCCGACGGTCTGCTGCCGCTGGCACGGGGGACGAAACTTTTGGTAACGGGTCCTAACGCCAACTCCATGCGCACGCTTAACGGCGGCTGGTCGTACTCGTGGCAGGGCGACAAGGCGGACAAATGCGCCTCCGACTACAACACGATTCTCGAAGCCTTGACCGCGAAATTCGGTGCAGGGAACGTAGTCTATGAACCCGGAGTTACCTACAAGCAGGGAGGCAACTGGTGGGAGGAGAACGCTCCCGAGATTGAAAAGGCGGCAGCCGCAGCGGAAGGAGTAGACTGCATCGTGGCATGCATCGGCGAAAACTCCTACTGCGAGACGCCGGGCAACCTCACGAACCTGACCCTTTCGGAGAACCAGAGCGAATTGGTGAAAGTTCTCGCCCGCACCGGAAAACCGATTATTCTGATTTTGAACGAAGGTCGTCCGCGACTGGTGTCCCATATCGAGCCGCTGGCAAAGGCCGTGGTGGATATCATGCTGCCGGGCAACTACGGCGGCGATGCGCTTGCCAACCTGCTGGCCGGCGACGCCAATTTCAGCGGGAAATTGCCGTTCACCTATCCGCGCGAGATTAATTCGCTCATCACCTACGATTACAAGCCGTGCGAGCACATCGGCAGGCAGATGGAGGGTGCTTACAACTACGATGCACAGGTGGCGGTACAGTGGGCGTTCGGCTACGGACAAAGTTATACCAAGTTCGCATACGGCGACTTCAAGGTGGACAAACCTGAATTTACGGCAAACGACACATTGACATTTACCGTGGACGTAACCAACACGGGCAATCGCGCGGGCAAGGAGAGCGTACTGCTTTTCAGCAGCGATTTGGTGGCATCGCTGTCTCCGGACAACCGTCGTTTGCGCGCTTTCGAGAAGATTGAACTGCAACCGGGAGAGACGAAGACCGTCGAGTTGAAGATTAAGGGCTCCGATCTCGCATTCGTGGGCTATGACGGGAAATGGGTGCTTGAAAAGGGCGAATTTCGGATGCAGGCAGGCGACCGGATTTTGGAAATTGTCTGCTCGGAAGGCAAAAAATGGACGACGCCCAACCGGTAGGTGCGGCATCGCTCTTTGAACGCAACGGAGGTTCGGCGAAAACGCCGGACCTCTTTTTGCGCCATTGCCACCTCGAATATACAGTGCAAAGTTCGGAACAATAAAAATTTCCGGGCAATTCGCCATTGCCCGGAAACTTTGTTATGTGCAGGTCGCGGAAATATATTCACAGACTATCTTGCCGCCGCCCCGTGTTTCTGCCGCACGGCTTCGAGCATGTCCGCCGTCATGCGCTTCAAATCCCATTCAGGCTTCCAGCCCCACTCCTCGCGGGCGCACGAATCGTCCAGCGAGTTGGGCCAACTGCGGGCTATCTCCTCTTTTACCGGGTCGATGTCGTACGAAATCTTGAAATCGGGTATGTGCTTGCGAATCTCGTCGGCGATGATGTCGGGAGTGAAACTCATCGACGCGATGTTGAAACTGTTGCGGTGCTTCAATTTCGCGGGGTCGGCTTCCATCAGTTCGACTATCGCCCGCAGCGCATCGGGCATGTACATCATGTCCATGTATACGTCGTGCGGTACGGCGCAGGTGTATTCGCCCTTGCGTATAGCCTCGTAGTAGATTTCGACGGCGTAGTCGGTCGTGCCTCCACCCGGCAGCGTCTTGTTGGATATGATGCCCGGGAAACGCACCGACCGCGTGTCGAGTCCGTATTTGTGCGCGTAATAGTTGCCAAGCATCTCGCCCGTAACCTTGCAGATTCCGTATATCGTCGTCGGCTGCATTATCGTGTCCTGCGGTGTGCCGTCTTTCGGCGACGAGGGACCGAATGCGCCGATCGAACTCGGTGTGAATACTGCGCAGTGATGCTGGCGAGCGACTTCGAGCGAGTTCATCAGTGCGCCCATGTTCACTCCCCATGCCATCTGCGGGTTGCGTTCCCCGACTGCCGAAAGCAGGGCTACCAGATTGAAAATCGTGTCGATATGATGACGGGCCACGACCGAAGCCATGTTGGTCGCATTCAGCGCATCGAGCACTTCGAACGGTCCGTCGTCCGACAGCGTTTTGCACTCGCGGACGTCCGTCGCAACGACGTTCGACGCCCCGTAAATCGAACGCAGATACGGCACCAACTCCGAGCCTATCTGTCCTCCTGCTCCGACGATGAGAATTTTCTTCATTGTTCAGTTCGTTTTCATGCACCTTTCTCCGCTTAGGCGTGCCGCCGACATGTTCGGCTCTGCGTTCGGCTTGGCGGAAAGGTCGTTTAGCAAAAACAAAAATAACTATTTTTTTGAAACCGCGTGCAGTCGCAGCATATTTTTAGGTTGAAATTTGTCGTTCCCTGTCGGTTCGGGCAGTTCGGCCGGAGCGGAATTATCGGCAAACAGGCAGTGTGCGTAAGGAATTGCGTCGATGTTCTGCACGGCTCGATGAACTCCTGACAATGTCGTACAGGCTGCGAAAAATCGAGAATCTGATTCGGCACGGGGTGTCTCGATTCTCCGTTTGCGAAAAATTTATTATCTTTGGACTGCATTTTTGAATATAAACGCGAACTTCGAACGGGAATATTATGAAAAAGATCGCTTTTATGATATTTGCCATAGCCGCACTGTCGCAGCAGAACGCTTGCGCATGGGGCAGACTCGGGCACGAAACCGTAATAAAAATCGCCGAACGCCACCTCACTGAAAAGACGAAAGCGAATATTGCCGAATACATGCCATACGACCTGAAAACCGATGCCGTATGGATGGACGTGCACCGTTGGGATGAGGAATACGCCTACACGGGCCGTTGGCACGGATGCCATGTCGATCCTGCAACATGCCGATACGACATGGACAAGAGCGCGGCGAACGACGACATCGTTCGCGGCATGGAGGTCGTGGAGCATAACCTGCGCAATTACAGGAACCTGACCGATTCGGCGGTAAATATGAATCTGAAACTCATTCTCCATATGGTCGCCGACATGCACTGTCCCGTACACAATCACTACGGACGCAGGGAGTCGTGGGCTTGTACGCTCGACGGCGAGCCTTACAAAAAGTTCCACACCGTCTATGACCGTATGCCCGCACTCGTTCACGGCGACATCCGACCCGAAGAACTCGCCGCGAAACTCGACACGTACGGCAAACGCGAAATAAAAAAGATACAGAAAGGCAGTTGCGAGGATTGGATTTTCGATTGCGCGTCGCAGTGCAGGGTTATCTACGAGTGGAACCCTTACGATACGGCAGTGTTGAATCCGCGAACCGTCGAACTGTCAGCCGCTCTCGTCGATACGCAGTTGCGCAATGCGGGTTATCGGCTGGCATATCTGCTGAATCTCTATTTCGGTAAATAACGAACAAATCCTTTATAACTTAAACCGTTTATGAAAAAATTTCTTTTGCTTGCCGCGACGGCAAGCGTCATGTTCGCCTACAACGCAATGGCTTGGGGCAAACTCGGACACGAGGTGGTAATCAAGGTCGCCGAACGTCATCTGACCGAAAAAGCGAAAGCGAATATCGCCAAATACATGCCTTACGACCTGAAAACCGATGCCGTATGGATGGACCACCACCGCAAGGACAAGGAGATTGCCTATACGACATCGTGGCATGTCTACAACATCGACAAAGACCACAATTACGATCCCAATCCGCGTCTGATGAAGGGCGACGTATTGACGGCAATGCGCACTGCCGATTACAATCTGCGCGACTACAAGAAACTTACCGATTCGGCAGTCGTGATGAACCTGCGCATGGTTCTCCATTTCGCCGGCGACATGCACTGCCCGACCCACTCCTATTTCCCGGGTCCGCGATGCTTCTGGAAATGCACGCTCAACGGCAAGGCTCAGAAGTCGTTCCACAGCGTATACGACAAGATGCCGAATTTCATCTACAAGAAGACTCCCGCCGAGAAGGTGGCAGAGCGGATAGACAACCTCAAAAAAGGCGAAATCAAGAAGATTCAGAAGGGTACGTTCTATGACTGGATTAAGGATTGCGGCGACCACAATTACGTTATCTACGAGTGGAACCCGTTCAATACCGAAGAACTGAATCCGAATACCGTCGAACTCTCGCGCGATTTGGTCGATATTCAGATGCGCAATGCCGGCTATCGTCTGGCTCGGCTGCTCAACGAGTATTTCGGCAAATAATCCGTCTCGGATTCATGCCGCGGAGGCTGCCCGACAGCCCCATGACGATTAACAATCGGCAGGAAAACTTTTTCCTGCCGATTGTTTTTATTCCCGATACCGCCTTGTGTACCGTTAGTCTCCGGCGATTTCGTCCGGCATCGGCACCGGAGTGCCGTCGATGACGCGAACAGGCATGGTCGCGTTCCAGCCGCGCAGTTTGTCGCTCAACTTTTTCGCAAGACGCGCGACGATTTCGGGGTGTTCCGCGGCGATATCGTTGCGCTCGCCGATGTCCTCCGTCAGGTTGTAGAGTTCGAGCCCTCCGGTTTTCATCCTGTAAACCAATTTCCAGTCGCCCTCGCGTATCGCGCTCAAATAGTCGATGTCGTCGTAGATGACGCGACGCCACTGGTGAGGATAGTGCGAAATGACGGCGCGCTGCGGGTCGAGCCCCGAAACCGACTGCGGCACGACGAATGCCGCCTGCTCCTCGGTCGTTTTGAATTCGCCGTGTTCGGCTGTGTAGCGCGATCCGTCTATGAACAGTTTGGCAAGACTTTCACCGTCCAACTGCTGTACGGTCTCGGTATCGCCGAGCCCTGCGAAATCGAGAATCGTAGGGAAGAGGTCTTCGGCGTTTACCGGCGTGTTTATTTTTACGCCGCCGGCGGATTTGCCTTTCCAGCGGAACATCATCGGTACGCGGATTCCGCCTTCGTAGCATGAGCCCTTGCCTTCACGCAGCGGCGCGTTCTGCGTATGTTCGATGCCGCCCTTGCGGTTGTCGATACTGTGTCCGCCGTTGTCCGAATAGAAGATGATTATCGTATTGTCGGCTATGCCTTTCGCTTCCAGATAATCCATAATCTCGCCGAGGCTCGTATCCACGCCCTCGACCATCGATGCGTATCGCGACTGCCCTTCGTCGTATCCGGCATCGCGATATTTCCGGTAGTACCGCATGTCTGCATGAATCGGAGTGTGTACCGCGAAGTGCGACAGATAGAGGAAAAACGGCTGTCCCGCCGCAATCGAATAGTCCATAATCCGCATCGATTCTTTGGTCAGAGCCTCCGTAAGGTGCGTCCCGGTATCGTAATACTGCGTCAGGTCAGGCACTGCCTCGTATGTCCATTTCTCAGGTTTGTTTCCGTAGTGGTCTTCGCTGAGATACGAGCCGGGAAGTCCCACGCAGTTGCCCGCGACATTGACCACGAAGCCGAGATTGCACGGGTTCGCCGCCGGTGTGCCGTATGGTGCGAAATGCGCTTTGCCGACGCTGATGGTGAAGTATCCGGCATCGCGCAGAATTTGCGGAAGCATGGTGGCACGCTGAACGTGCATCAGCGAGTTGTCGCCCTGCCCGTCCGGACAGATGCCGTTCCAGTTCCACTCTCCGCGTGCGAGTCCGCTCTCCTGAACGCCGGTCAGCGCATCCGAATAGTTCAGGTGCCCTGCCATACAGTCGGTCGGCATATCCTGCATCGGTGCGAGATAGTTGGTTACGTGCTCGTGCACGGCATGCATTCCCGTCATCAGACATGTGCGCGTAGGCGACGATACGGGGCATGCGTATGCGTTCGTCATGACGACTCCCGATTCGGCGAGCCTTTGCATGTTCGGCGTGTCGATATTTATAGGTTTGTCATACGGGCGGCTGCCGTAATCGTTCGCACTGTCCGACCATCCGTAGTCATCCACCAGAAACAGAATGATGTTCGGGCGGGATTTGTCGTCCGAATTCCCGCACGACACCATCGAGGCTGCGATGCCCGCACCTATAAGGAGTTTCGATGATTTTTTCATGTTCGCAGTTGTAATAAGGTTCCGTATGCAAAAGTAAACATAATATCGCCGCAGATAAAATATTTCGTGCAATAAAATGCCTGAAATCTCCGCCCTCCCCCTAAAAAACAGCCGACCCCCTTTCGGAAATCGGCTGATTCTTTATCGCGCAGTCGGACTAAAACTCCTCTTTCGTGCGGCGACTTTACTGTCTGTAAGATTATTTAACAGTGATAGTAAGGATGTCTGACGTCCTTTGGTTCTTTGGGCAAACATCCGTATAGTCGTAGTCTAATTTCAGAACGATTGTTTTTCCCGATGCCGATGGCCTCGTAGTAATGGTAACAGGTGTCGAATATTGCCCCTTGCTGAACCGGATAGATGTCGCAGAGATTTCGAAATCCGTTCCGACAGATGCCGTAGATGAATTATCAACGAGCAATGTTGCAGTCTGAACGACGTATTTGCGTTCAGCAATATCGATATTGCGAGTTACGATCAATTCCAATAATTCACCGGCTGCAACATCGGCGGTTTTTATACTGCTTATATAATTGTCATAACCGTTGTTGCCGCCATTTTCAATGTCATTCGCTGAAAAGAAAAACAACATATCGGTGCAATGTATGATTTCGACCTTGTCGTCGCATCCTGACAACATCATCAATGCCGTAAATAAATACAAAATCTTTTTCATTATATTATATTATATTATATTATATTATACTTATTCTATTCTATTCTATTCTATACATGCCTTTAATGGTAATCTTGGAATCGGTCTGCATGGACTTTTATCGGTTAAGACTCCGCAATTTCCGAGTGAGCGGCTGCGGCATCGATGTACTATACATCTAAATACACCTTGCGGCATCGGAATATCCGGAGTGTCGAAAACAAAGTATCCTCCGGACTCATCCCAAGGCTGTGTGTAATACAAGTCTCTGCAATATTCGGAATGATAAAAATGATCGCCATATTCCCTAAATTTGAACTCTACGTTACCAATCACCACATCAAAATGAAATTCTTCAATGAAATATCTGTCTTTATAATCATTCCAACCTATAATCGCTTTTTTCTTATGCCCAAATGTGTGTACCTGTACGGCAAACGACATTTTATATATTGTTTTATCTTTTATTTTTTCCGATGTTGTATATCTTATTAGATTCGTTCTGGAAAATATTTTGTATTTGGCGGTTTCGTATCTGTTATCGGTACAACGTATCATGTCTGTTGTGCGAGTCTCGTCAGGAGTAGTAAATGGAACATTGTATTCGATTGATTTCACACCTGTTGACCTTGTCGAGGAATCAGTATCTTCCATAATGACTGACTCGGGCATTACTGTATGTTTGATGCTACCTATATAAAATACACCGTCCAAATTTGCAATGCTCGTATAGCCTATTGCAGTAATCTTCGGTAATATGACATCATCTTCTTTGTATAAATATTCTTTGCAATATTCCCAAACAGCATCGTATTCTGCTTGTGTTGTACATTGTTCCAAATCATCTTTCAATAAATTTACCCAAGAACGCATGGATTGAAAATCGAAATTGCTTTCGAACTCTTTTTGTTCGCTCTCACTTGCAGATGCCAATAATTGAATAGTGTTCAAGCATGATTCAGCATCCGGGAAATGCAGACATCCGTCTTTGCATTCTATTCGTGAATCGATCGCAATTCGGCTGCTGTTAGTTATGCCGAAATCATCAGCAGATTCCGAGACCATGGATATATCCATGACTTTTTCTTTTATACAAGCGCACGATAACAGTGCACTTGCAATAATAAAATATTTTTCATAATATCGTGTATTGTAGGTTTGTATTGCAAATATATGATTAATTATTGCAAAATAAAAATATTTGCAAAATAAATAATTAAAATATAAATAATATGTACCTATATCAATGAATTTATAACGACCGGCATTCGGTCGGACGCGCGACCATATAAAAGAAACCGCCCCGTCCGGTTTCCCGGGCGGGACGATTCGTTTATGCCTCAGTCGGACTAAAACTCCTCTTTCGTGCGGCGGACGTAACTTGCGTAACGCCATTTCGCATTTTCCTCGGCAGCCTTGAAGAGCTCATCAGCCTCGGCAGGATAGAGTTTTTGGAGCGACGTATAACGCACCTCTTTCATCAGGAAGTCGCGGAACTTCGACCAGTCAGGTTCTTTCGAGTCGAGAACGAACGGATTCTTGCCCTGCTGTTCGAGCAGCGGATTGTAGTGCCACAGGTGCCAGTAGCCGCATTCGACAGCCTGTTTGCCGACGGTTTGCGTGCGTGTCATGCCGCCCTTGATGCCGTGGTTGATACATGGCGCGTATGCGATGATGAGCGACGGACCCGGATATGCTTCCGCCTCTTTCAGCACGTTGAGCAGTTGCGCCTGCGAGCCTCCGATAGAAACCTGAGCCACATATACGTAGCCGTATGTCATTGCGATTGCGCCGAGATCCTTTTTGCGGATTCGCTTGCCCATCGACGCGAATTTGGCGATTGCGCCTACCGGAGTGGCCTTCGACGACTGACCGCCGGTGTTGGAGTAAACCTCGGTATCGACTACGAGTATGTTCACATCCTCTCCGCTCGCCAATACGTGGTCTACGCCGCCGAAGCCGATGTCGTAGCCCCAGCCGTCGCCGCCGATTATCCACTGCGACTTCTTGACGAGGAACTGCTTCAAGTCGAGAATCTGACGGCACTTGTCGCAGCCGCATGCCTCGCACAACGGAACGAGACGCGCGCTGATTTCAGCCGATTTGGCTGCGAGACTGCGGTTGTCTATCCATTCGCGCATTACGCCCTTCAATTCGTCGGAGCATTTGGCGCAGTTAGCGATGGCATCTTCCATAATCGACGCCAGACGGTCGCGCAATTTCTCGACGCCGACGTGCATTCCCAAACCGTACTCGGCATTGTCCTCGAAGAGCGAGTTCGCCCATGCCGGACCCTGTCCCTCGGCATTGGTGCAGTAAGGGGTCGAAGGCGCGGATGCCGAATATATCGACGTACAGCCCGTGGCGTTGGCAACCATCATGCGCTCGCCGAAGAGTTGCGTTATCGTCTTGATGTAAGGCGTTTCGCCGCAGCCGGCACATGCGCCCGAGAACTCGAACAGCGGTTGTGCGAACTGACTGCCCTTGACGTTCTTGTCGCGGTCGCCGCTCTTGTAGCCTACGACCTTGTGCATGTACTCCCACTTCGCCTCCTGATTGAGTTGCGTAGCGAGCGGCTTCATCGAGAGAGCCTTCTCTTTGGCAGGGCAGATGTCCACGCAGTTGCCGCAGCCCGTACAGTCGAGCGGCGAAACCTGAATGCGGAACTTGTACTCCTTGGTGTTGCCCAATCCCTGCTTGAACGTCGTTCCTTCCGGTGCATTGGCTGCCTGCTCTTCGGTTGCGAGGAACGGACGGATTGCAGCGTGAGGACATACGTACGAGCACTGGTTGCACTGGATGCACTTGTTTACATCCCATTCCGGAACGTTTATGGCGATGCCGCGCTTCTCCCAAGCCGCCGTGCCGTTGTCCCACGAACCGTCCTCGCGACCGTTGAATGCCGATACCGGCAGCAGGTCGCCTTTCAACGCGTTGATAGGGTCTACTATATTGCGGATGAACTCCGGACGCGACATATCGACATTGTGCGAAGCCGGTTTGAGTTCGATATTCGCCCATTCGGCAGGCACTTCTATCTTCTCGACCGACTTGCCTCCGGCATCCACCGCAGCGTAGTTCATATTGACGATATCCTCGCCCTTCTTGCCGTAGGACTTGTAAATCGCCTTTTTCATCTCCTCTACCGCCTTGTCGAACGGAATCACGTTGGCGATTTTGAAGAACGCCGACTGCATGATTGTGTTGGTGCGGTTGCCCAGACCGAGTTCCGATGCGATTTTGGTGGCGTTGATGATATAGAAGTCGATGTCGTTCTTCGCGAGATAAACCTTCATCGCATCCGGCAGCGTCTTGCAGGTCGTCTCGGCGTCGTTCACCGAGTTGAGCAGGAACGAACCTCCCTTTTTCAGACCTTTCAGCACGTCGTACTTGTCCACGTACGACGGCACGTGGCAGGCGATGAAGTCGGGAGTAGTAACCAAATATGGCGATGTGATAGGTTTGTCGCCGAAACGCAGGTGCGACGAGGTGTAGCCGCCGCTCTTCTTAGAGTCGTAGGAGAAGTATGCCTGACAGTACTTTTCGGTCGAACCGCCGATGATTTTGATGGAGTTCTTGTTGGCACCGACCGTACCGTCTGCGCCAAGTCCGAAGAACAGAGCCTCGAACGTACCATCTTTCGCCATCGAAATCTCCTCGCCGACCGGCAGCGAAAGATTCGTAACATCGTCAGTAATGCCGACCGTGAAGTGGTTCTTCGGCTGTGCGAGCGACATGTTTTCGAATACGGCGAGCATCTGTGCCGGAGTGGTGTCCTTCGACGACAGACCGTAGCGACCGCCGATGATGTTCGGCTTCGACTCGCAGCCGTAGAATGCGTTCACGATGTCGAGATAGAGCGGCTCTCCGTTCGCGCCCGGCTCCTTGGTGCGGTCGAGCACGCAAAGCGTCTTGACGCTCTTCGGCATCACGTCGAACAGATATTTGGTCGAGAACGGACGATAAAGGTGTACGGTTACGACACCGGTTTTTTCGCCGCGGGCGTTGAGATAATCGACGCACTCCTTGATAGTTTCGGTAACCGAACCCATTGCGACGATTACGCGCTCGGCATCGGCGGCACCGTAATATACGAACGGTTTGTATTCGCGACCGGTGATTTTCGAGATTTCGCGCATCGTCTCTGCGACCATGTCCGGCACAGCATCGTAGAACTTGTTGGATGCCTCGCGGGTCTGGAAATAGATGTCCGGATTCTGTGCCGTACCGCGGGTAATCGGAGTTTCAGGATTGAGCGCACGGTTGCGGAACGCCTTCAATGCGTCGCGGTCGAACAGTGCGGTGAGCGACGCTTCGTCGATAAGTTCGATTTTCTGAATCTCGTGCGAGGTGCGGAATCCGTCGAAGAAGTGCAGGAACGGAACGCGTGCTTTGAGTGCAACGATATGTGCGACGCCCGCGAGGTCCATTACCTCCTGTACCGACGAGGTGGCTATCATCGCGAATCCTGTCTGACGGGTCGCCATGACATCCTGATGGTCGCCGAAAATCGAGAGCGACTGAGCGGCGAGAGCACGCGCCGATACGTGGAATACGCCCGGCAGCAGTTCGCCTGCTATCTTGTACATATTCGGAATCATGAGCAGCAGACCCTGCGACGCAGTGAACGTCGAGGTCAGCGCGCCGCTCTGCAACGAGCCGTGCACCGCACCGGCTGCGCCGGCTTCCGACTGCATTTCGACGACCTTCACGGTTTCGCCGAAGATATTCTTGCGTCCCTGTGCAGCCCATTCGTCCACGAGTTCAGCCATTGTGGAGGACGGGGTGATAGGGTAGATTGCCGCAACTTCGGAGAACATATACGCGATATGTGCCGCCGCATAGTTGCCATCGCATGTGATGAATTTCTTTTCTGCCATATTTTCAATCTGTGTTTGTGAAATTTTTGTCCTGTCGGTTTATCGGTCATTAAGGTCCTTAAAGACTTTAATGACCTTTGTTTTTTCGGCGGTTAGCACCGAAACCGCACGAAAAGACCCGCGTTTTTTGCGCGGATTCACTCTTTTTCGTGCGGCAAAATTACAAACTCTTTGCCGTAGAACCTAATAAAAAAGCAATTATTTTTCTGTTAAAAAATTAACAATGCCTGTTAGCGGTATAACAATATGCATTAATATGTATGTCAGTGTTTTACATGTTTCGAAATCCAGTTGGTCAGATCGACGAAACCGCTGATTTCCAACTGCTCGGCACGTGCTCCGAAGAGCGGATGTTCGGCACCTCCGAAATCGCCGAAAACAGATTTGAGCGAGTTGCGCAGCATTTTGCGTCTCTGCCCGAACGCAGCCTTCACGACGCGGACGAAAAGAGCCTCGTCGCAGCCGAGTTCGGCAGTCGAATTGCGGCGCAGACGGATGACCGCGCTCTTGACTTTCGGCGGCGGATTGAAGACCTTTTCCGACACGGTGAACAGATATTCGATGTCGTACCACGTCTGCAAAAGCACGCTCAGTATTCCGTATTCGCGCGACCCCGGCTTTTCGGCGATACGCACGGCGACCTCTTTCTGAATCATGCCGACGCATTCGGGCACGAGGTCGCGGTTTTCGATTATCTTGAAGAATATCTGCGACGATATGTTGTAGGGGAAATTTCCGATTATGCGCACGCCTTTCGGAAAACGTGCGGCGATATCCATTTTCAGGAAATCGCCCTCCATAAGCCGCGGGGCGAATTCGGGGTAGTGCGCATGGAGATATTCGACGCTCTCGCCGTCGATTTCCGCACCGTAGGTTACGATGTCGCTGCGCAGCAGCAGATACTGCGTCAGCACGCCCATTCCGCATCCGACCTCCAATACGTCGCCGGGTGCGGCGGCATCGCCTGCCGACAGCGAATCGCAGATTTTGTGCGCTATGTTGAGGTCGGTCAGAAAGTGCTGACCGAGCGATTTCTTTGCTCTTACTTCCGTCATAATGCTGCCTGATAAAAGTCCTTGACGAACTTAAAGACTTTTAATAACTTCAAGGGATTAATTCCCCGCTTCGCACAGGAATTTGATGCGGACGAGCCGTATCTCCTCCTCGGTGTAGTCCGAACCCAGCTCTCCGACGGCGGCATCGAGCGAATCCGTCTCGGCGTCCTCCTTGAAATAGAGAAAAATGTCCTCTATCTTGTCCTCGTCCATGTATTGGTCGAGATAGTACTGTATGTTGAGTTTGGTTCCCGAATTGACGATAGCCTCGATTTCGGTAAGCAGTTCGTCGAACGAAAGATCCTTCGCCCGCGCGATGTCCTCGAAATCCATCTGCCGGTCTATCGAACGGATGATGAAAATCTTGATGCCCGATTTGTTGGCGACCGATTTGACGACCATGTCCTGCGGACGGACGATCTCCTTCTCCTCGACATACGCCTTTATCAGGTCGATGAACTCTGCGCCGAACTTCTTCGCCTTGCCTGTGCCGACGCCCGAAATGTTCTGCATCTCTTCGAGCGTTACAGGGTACTGTATCGACATGTCTTCGAGCGACGGGTCCTGAAATACGACGAACGGCGGCAGCCCGTGCTGTTTGGCGACCTTCTTCCGCAAATCTTTCAACATGGCGAACAACTCCTCGTCCGCCGCTCCTCCCCTCGCCGGAATCGCAGCCTCCTGCTCGCGCTCCTCCTCGTCGTAGTCGCGGTCTTCGGCGACCTTGACCGCCGTAGGAGCCGCAATGTATTTTTTGCCCTCGGGAGTTACCGAAATCAATCCGTAATTCTCGATGCTCTTGTCTATAAAACCCATTATCAGCCCTTGGCGAATCACTGCGCCCCAGAACCGTTCATCCCTGCCTTTGCCCTTGCCGAACCATTCGTTCGTCTGATGTCCGTAACTCTTGATGTTCGCCGTAACCTTGCCCGTGAGCAGCGATACGAGGTGGTCTATCTTGAACTTGTCGCCTATCGACTGCAACGCTTTCAATGCCAGTACGAGTTCCTTCGTGGCATCGATTTGCGGACGCGGATGGCAGCAGTTGTCGCACGAACCGCAGTTGTCCTCCGTGTACTCCTCGCCGAAATAGTGCAGCAGCGTCTTGCGGCGGCACATCGAACTCTCGGCATAGGATGCCGTTTCGAGCAGCAGCAGTTTCCCGATTTCCTGTTCGGCAACGGGTTTGCCCTGCATGAACTTTTCGAGTTTCTGAATATCCTTGTAACTGTAAAACGTGATGCAGCACCCCTCGCCGCCGTCGCGTCCTGCCCGTCCGGTCTCCTGATAGTAGCCTTCGAGCGACTTCGGAATGTCGTAATGGATGACGAACCGCACGTCGGGTTTGTCGATGCCCATTCCGAACGCTATCGTAGCGACGATTACGTCCGCACCCTCCATGATGAACGCATCCTGATTGTCCGCCCGGGTCTGTGCATCCATTCCGGCGTGGTAGGGCAGTGCCTTGATACCGTTCGCCACGAGCAGTTCCGACAACTCCTCGACCTTTTTGCGGCTCAGACAGTAGATGATGCCGCTTTTGCCGCTGTTCTGTTTGATGTATTTTATTATGTCGCGTTCCGGATCGTGTTTCGGACGCAGTTCGTAGTAGAGATTCGGACGGTTGAACGACGATTTGAACACCGTCGCATCGGTCATGCCGAGGTTCTTCTGGATATCCATCTGCACTTTCGGGGTCGCCGTCGCCGTCAGCGTAATCAGCGGAGCACTGCCGATATCGTTGATTATCGGGCGTATTCGCCGATACTCGGGACGGAAATCGTGCCCCCATTCCGAGATGCAGTGCGCTTCGTCGATTGCGTAGAACGATATTTTGATTTTGCGCAGAAATGCGATGTTGTCCTCCTTGGTCAGCGATTCGGGCGCGAAGTAGAGCAGTTTGGTTTTGCCCGACAATACGTCCTCGCGCACCTGCTGTACGGCATTTTTGTTGAGCGACGAGTTGAGGAAATGCGCTATGCCGGGATTGGTGGAGAATGTACGCATGGCATCGACCTGATTTTTCATCAGAGCGATGAGCGGGGATATGATTATGGCCACGCCGTCCATCATCAGTGCCGGCAGTTGGTAGCAAAGCGACTTTCCGCCGCCCGTCGGCATGAGCACGAATGTGTCGCGACCTGCGAGCAGATTGAGTATGACGGCTTCCTGATTCCCTTTGAATGACTGGAAACCGAAGTATTCTTTGAGTTTCTCGTGAAGTAATTTTTTGTCTGTCAAGTTTTGCGCCATCGCGGTAATTGCGTTATCTTCGATTTCGTAGGATTAATAATCAATCAAAGATAAAAATTATTTGGGAAATTATCATAACTTTGTAAAAAAATATAAGGGAAATGCGACTTTTTACCAGTGGTCTCGTCAAAAAATATAAGGCGCGCACCGTCGTAGACCATGTCTCCATCGATGTCAGACAGGGTGAGATTGTCGGTCTGCTCGGACCGAACGGCGCGGGTAAGACCACCTCTTTTTATATGATTGTCGGGCTTATCAAACCCAACGAGGGGCGGATATTCCTCGAACACGACGACGGCGAGGTCGTGGAACTCACCAAAGAGCCGGTCTATCGTCGTGCTCAGTTGGGCGTCGGCTATCTGGCGCAGGAGGCATCCGTATTCCGCCGTTTGAGCGTCGAGGACAACATCCGGTCGGTGCTCGAAATGACCAATTACACCAAGGAGTATCAGAACGAACGCGTCGAATCGCTTATCGAAGAGTTCCGTCTGCAAAAGGTGCGCAAGAGTTACGGAATTCAACTCTCGGGAGGCGAGCGTCGCCGAACCGAGATTGCGCGGGCTGTGGCTATCAATCCGTCGTTCATACTGCTCGACGAGCCGTTCGCCGGCGTGGACCCTATCGCCGTGGAGGATATCCAGAGCATTGTCGCAACACTGAAAAACAAGAATATCGGCGTCATCATCACCGACCATAACGTGGATGAGACGCTTGCCATTACCGACCGCACCTACCTGCTTTACGAGGGCAGAATACTGAAAACGGGTACTGCCGAGGATTTGGCGAACGACGAGATGGTGCGCCGCGTCTATCTGGGCAGGAACTTCGAACTCAAACGCCCTCACCGTCAGGAGTAGCGGTTCGTTAAGACCGTTGAAGACTTTAAGTTTTTATGGATAAATCCGTTTCATGCGGGTGTGTCGCAGGAAAAATCACACCGCCATGCTCGAAAAGTTATGCGCAGCGTGCGCTTGCGGCGGCTTTGCTCGCCGAGGGCGAATCCACGCTCCGCAACATCGAATTCTGCAAGGATACGCAGTCGGCTCTCGGCTGCATCGAGTCGCTCGGTGCGAAAGTGCGCCGCGCGGACGAACATACGCTCTGCGTTACGGGCGGTCTGTCGCCGCAGAGCGATACTTTGTTAGTCGGCGAATCGGGGCTGGCTGCGCGGCTGTTCACCCCGATAGCGTCGTTGTGCGACCGTCCTGTCGTTATTGCCGGCGAGGGTACGCTGCTGCACCGACCCATGGATATGATGATTGCTCCGCTGCGCCGGCTGGGAGTGGATGTCCGCGACGGCGGAGGACGGCTGCCTATCGAGGTGTGCGGACCGATACGCGGCGGTGAAATCGACGTGGACGGCTCCGTGTCGTCGCAATTCATTACCGGACTGCTGCTCGCACTGCCGCTCGCTTCGGAGGATACGACGCTGCATGTCGAACATGCCGTGTCGCGGCCCTATCTCGACATGACCGTCGATACCGCACGGCATTTCGGGGTTAGCATTCTGCATAACGACTATTCCGAATTCTTCATCGAGGGCGGACAGCGGTACGAACCTGCGGACTTCCCGATAGAGGGCGATTGGAGCGCAGCCGCGATAATGCTTGTCGCGGGCGCCGTCGCGGGCGAGGTTACGCTCGACAATCTGTCGCTGCTCTCGAAACAGGCGGATGTCGCCGTGTGCGACGCACTGGTGCGTGCCGGAGCGTCGGTCGTGAGCGACGACCGCAGCATTACGGTCGCCCGCCGTCGGCTGTCGGCATTCGAGTTCGACGCTACCGACTGCCCCGATTTGTTTCCGGCTCTGGTCGCACTCGCTGCGGCTGCCGAGGGCGAAAGCGTCATCGTCGGCACGTCGCGGCTTGAACACAAGGAGAGCAACCGCGCCGAGACTCTGCGCAACGAATACGCGAAACTCGGCATCGAAATAGACATCGATACCGACAATGTCATGCGTGTCCGCGGCGGTGCCGTCCGGTCGGGCGTCGCGACGGAGAGTTGCCACGACCACCGTATGGCTATGTCGCTGGCGGTGTCGGCATTGCGCTGCGACGGCGAAATAATTGTCCGCGATGCGGAGTGCGTGGCAAAGAGTTATCCGGAGTTCTTCGAGACACTGGACGCTTTGAAGCGAAACCGGTAACAGGCAGACTCTCTCATATAAGACCCGTATTACCTGTAATATCTTGCTATTTTTGAGAAAACAATGAATACTTTCGGCACTATATTCCGCATCGGGATATGGGGCGCATCCCACGCTCCGAAACTCGGCATCCGCATCGACGGCGTACCGGCGGGCATCGCTCTGTCCGCTGCCGATTTCGAACCCGACATCGCGCGCCGGCGTTCGGGTGCGATGGGTACGACGCCGCGCAGAGAGACCGACCTGCCGATTCTCTCGGGCGGTATCGCCGACGGGATTACGACGGGTGAAACTCTCGAAATATCGTTTATCAACGAAGATGCGCGATCGCGCGACTACGACCGTTTCCGCGACCGACCCCGACCGTCGCATGCCGACTTCACGGCTCGCGCCAAGTACGGCTGCGATACCGATATGCGAGGCGGCGGAATGTTCTCGGGGCGCATGACTCTGCCGCTGGTCGCCGCGGGGGTCGTGGCTAAAAAGATTTTGGGCGATGTCCGCTTCTCGTCGGCTGTCGTCGAGATAGGCGGAGAGCGCAATCCCGACGAGTTCGCGCGCACGGTCGCCGAAGCCGTTGCGTCGTGCGATTCGGTCGGCGGAGTGATAGAGTGTCGCGCTTCGGGGGCAGGAATCGGATTGGGCGAACCCTTTTTCGATTCGGTCGAGAGCATGATAGCCCATCTGATGTTCTCGGTTCCTGCTGTCAAGGGCATCGAGTTCGGCAGCGGCTTCGAAGGAGTGAAACTGCGCGGCTCGGAGCGCAACGACCGTATAGCCGATGCCGAAGGGCATACGTTCTCGAACAACGACGGCGGTATTGCCGGAGGCATCACGAACGGCAACGAAATTGTCGTCCGCGTGGCGGTGAAACCCACTCCGAGCATCGCCGCACCGCAGCAGACATACGATTTTGCCGAGGGTCGCCTCTCCACGCTTCGTATTAAGGGGCGTCATGACGCCTGCATCGCACTGCGGGCTTCGGTCGTCGTCGAGGCGGCGGTTGCGATAGCCCTTGCCGATTTGAAATTGCGAAATGCCGAACATGTCCACCCGTAGAGAAACAGTCCGCCGTATCGCTTCGGCGATAGAGCCGCTTTACGATTCGCGCGAGGCGGAGAGCATCGCGCGAATGGTCGTCATGGATACGCTCGGCATCGATTTCTCCCGTCTGGTTTCCGATTACGACGCGCCGTGCGTCATCGACGCTCTCGACGATATGATAGCCGACCTGCGTCGCGGACGACCGGTGCAGTACGTGCTCGGGCATGCCGTATTCTGCGGATTCGATTTCGCCGTTCGCGAAGGGGTGCTCGTTCCGCGTCCCGAAACGGAGGAACTCGTCGAACGCATGGCATCCGAAACGCCTGCCGGTGTGCGGATACTCGATGTCGGTACGGGCAGCGGTGCGATTGCCGTGTCGCTCGCGCGCATGATTCCCGGTTCGTCGGTCGTGGCAGTGGATATTTCGGAGGTGGCGCTGGCGGTCGCCCGAGGCAATGCGGTGCGCAACGGTGCGGATGTCGATTTCCGAATCGCCGATGCGCTGGGCGACCTGCGAGGGTTGGGAAGTTTCGATGCGATAGTCTCCAATCCGCCGTATGTCCCGCGAAGCGACCGTGCGACGATGCACACCAATGTTCGCGATTACGAGCCCGAGCGCGCGCTGTTCGTCGATGACGACGATCCGTTGATATTCTATCGGTCGATAGCCCGCAATGCCCGGGAGATGCTCCGCGAGGGCGGTCGGCTGTGGTTCGAAATATACGAAAAATACGGCGGCGAGGTGTGCCGTATGCTCGGCGAGGCGGGATTCCGCGATACGGGCATCGCATCCGACGCCGCGATGAAACCGAGAATGGTATGGTGCAGAAGATAAAATGCGGCAAAACTCCCGCACAGGCTCTCGCGTCGCTTATGCGACTGTGCGCCAAGGCTGAACGCTCGTCGGGCGATGCCCTGCGGCTGATGCGCGGCTGGGGTGTGGCGGATGACGACGCCCGAAAGGTTCTCGACCGTCTGGTTGCCGACCGCTTCATCGACGACCGGCGATATGCCGAGGCTTTCGTGCGCGAAAAGATTAATTTGAGCGGCTGGGGTCGCTATAAGATAGTGTCGGCTCTGCGGACGAAAGGCATATCGCAGGCACTCGCTGCCGAAGCGATGTCGCAGGCGGACGAAACCGATATGAGCGTGCGGTTGTCCGGGATTCTCGCCCGACGGATGCGGATGCTGAAAGCCGCAACGCCGTTCGATGCCCGTGCCAAACTGATGCGTTACGCTTTGTCGCAGGGATACGACTATGAGACGGCGCGCGAGTGCGTCGAACGGTGCGTCCCCGCGGACGGCGGAGAGTTTTTTTAATCGTGGATTATGCGAAAACTGTTTGTTTCGATATTTTTTCTGGCATCGCTCTCCGCTTCGGCGCAGGAGTATGCCTATCCGCTTGTCGGAGTTCGCGGACATCATTCCGCTTCGTTCGGCGAGATGCGCGAAAACCACTTCCATTCGGGAATCGACATCAAGACCGACGGAGTCGAGGGCAAAGCCGTGGTCGCTGTCGCCGACGGATACGTTTCGAGAATGTCGCTTTCGCCGTCGGGTTACGGACTGGCTCTGTACATCACTCATCCGCAGATGGGTACGACATCCGTATACGGGCATCTTTCGCGACTGCGCGACGATTTGCGCGACCGTCTGACGGCTGAACGCTACAAGAGCCGCCGAAACCGCATCAACATCTATCCCGCGCCGTCGGAATACCCTGTGCGCAGGGGCGAAACGGTCGCATGGTCGGGCAGCAGCGGAACGTCGTTCGGTCCGCACCTCCATTTCGAGATTCGCGACACGAAATCGCAACGGACGCTCAATACGGTCGCACGCGGACTGTTCCGTCCTGCCGACCGTATCGCGCCGCGTATTCTGATGCTGCACTATGTCGAAATAGACAGCGTCGGTCGGGTGGCGGTCGCAGCACCGCTGCGCAGTTACGGTGTGCGCCGTGAGGGGGCGAAATATGTTCCGAACGGCAGAGTGGAGATAGGACGGTGCGGATATTTCGTTATCGAAGTGCGCGACAACCGCGACAGTTCAGCCAACCGCTTCGGCATTCACCGTGTCGGCGAGTGGGTGGGCGGCGAAAAGCATTACGAATATCTGATGGACGGCTTCGCGTTCGCCGATTCGCGATACTGCAATGCGGTATCCTATTTCCCGTTGCAGGTCAGGGCGAAATGCGAGGTAATCCGCCTTGCCCAACTCGAACGCTGTCCCGACAGGTTCTTTGCCGCGGTTCGGGAGCGCGGAGTCGTCCGTGCAGCGGCAGGTGAAACGCGGCGGGTGCGCATCGAGGTTGCGGACGACTGCGGAAATGCGTCGGTTTTGGAATTCGATGCCGTCGGCATGGAGGACGACCGTCTGTTCGCCGCTCCGTCTGTCGATTCGCTGCCCGTGCTGGATTGTGCGCGGGCGAACTCGGTGGAGTGCGGCGACGTCGCCCTTTCGGTGCCTGCCGGGGCGTTGTACGAATCGGCATTCTGTCATATCGAACGTTTGGACGAAAGACCGGATGTCGATTCGACGATAGTGGTGCTCTCGCCCGTATACCGCATTATGGACGACCTGACGCCTATACATTCGACCGTCAATATTTCGATAAGGGCTGACATCCCGCTGGCATTGCAGCGTAAAGCCTGCATCGCCGCCGCCGACCGCAAAGGCAGGTTTTCATATCTCGGCGGATTCTGCACGGCGGGCGGAGTGATGGTCGGAAGCCGGCGTTTCGGCGAAATGGCGATTGTTGCCGATACCGCAGCCCCGAGGATACGTCCGCGATGGACGGACGGTGCCGACCTGCGTCATGCGAAGTCGGTGTGCTTCACGCTGTCGGACAACTTTTCGGGAATCATGAATTACGAGTGCCGGATTGACGGTCAGTGGCGTTCGCTCGACTATTCGCCGCTGCACGGAACGCTCGAACACCGGTTCGATATTCCGCTTTCCGGCAGCGACACCGAGCACGAAATAGTAATCCGTGCCGAGGATTGCTGCGGCAACCGTGCGGAGTGGAGAGGCAGGTTTGTCAGATAAGCGGATATGCCCGAATAGCCGCGATGCGAAGGCGGGTTAATCTGCCATTGAGTATTTTCGGGTATCTGCGATGTTTTCTGACAGCGGTAGATTGCCGCAGCCTTGCATGGAGGGTTTCGTGTATCGGTCGGCGAATCGGATGCAAGGCTTCGCATTGACGAATGATGTTTATCGGCATGCGCCTTTTCGGCAGGTCGGAGGTGGACGGAAACGCGAATAACGCGGTGAAAAGTTGTGCGATTGGGAATTTTATATTATTTTTGCAACGCTTTATGCGGGATGGTTCCGTAGCTCAGTTGGATAGAGCAACAGCCTTCTAAGCTGTGGGTCGCGCGTTCGAACCGCGCCGGAATCACAAGGAGCGCGAGTGCAGAGGAAAAACGAGAGTAAGTTGCTGCGCAACGGCATAAAATTAAACAGAGACTATCTGCAAATTTATTTGCGAAACAGTCTCTGTTTAATTTTATGGCACATAGTGTTTACTCTCGTTTTTCCTCTGCCGAGCCGACGCAGTGAGCGATGAGCGAAGCGAATCAATCACAAAGGGTCTACTATTTCCAATATAGGTAATATAGGTAATATAGGTGGTACGGGTATTATACCTATACTGCCTATACTGCCTTACCACTCGTTATTCGCCTGTTCATAAAATAGGGCAGGGCGCACCGTTATGGTGCGCCCTGCTGTGCTTTCGGGAAGCCCCGATTATTTGCCCATGTACGATTTTACGTAGTGGTGGTGCGTACCGAAACGCTCGAAAGCCGCCTTGTCCAACGCCTCCTGTGCCGACGGGTGGGCGACAGAGATAATCAGTCGTGCGCGCTCCTGCAACGTCTTGCCGTAGAGATCGACGGCTCCGTTCTCGGTAACGAACCAGTGCATGTGGCTGCGGGTCGTTACGACGCCAGCACCATCGCTCAGCACGTCCGAAATCTTGGAGATGCCCTTGTTGGTTATAGACGGCATGGCGATAATCGACTTGCCGCCCTTGGAGAGCGATGCTCCGTAGACGAAATCGACCTGCCCGCCGACGCCCGAATAGAACTTGCGACCGAGCGAGTCGGCGCAAACCTGACCGGTGATATCCACCTGCAATGCCGAGTTGATGGCGGTAACCTTGTCGTTCTTGGCGATGATGTACGGATCGTTGGTGTAGCCGATATCCATCATGAGCACACCCGGGTTGTCGTCGATGAAGTCGTAAACGCGCTTGGAACCCATGAGGAACGACGATACCATCTTGCCCTTGTCGATGTTCTTCGCCTCGCCGTTGATTACGCCCTTCTCGACAAGTGCGAGAACTCCGTCGGCGAACATTTCGGTGTGGACTCCGAGGTTCTTGTGTCCGCCCAACTGTGCGAGAACGGCGTTAGGAATGGCACCGATACCCATTTGCAGCGTAGCACCGTCCTCGATGAGCGCGGCGCAGTGCTTGCCGATTTTGATTTCGGTTTCATTCGGTTCGGCGAACAGAGCCTCTTCAAGCGGAATATCCTCCTGACAGAACATGTCGATTTTCGACATGTGAATCATCGCGTCGCCGAATGCACGCGGAACGTATTTGTTGATTACGGCGATTACCGTATCGGCGCACTCGACAGCCGCCACCGTGGCATCGGCGGAAGTGCCGAGCGAAACATAGCCGTGCTTGTCGGGAGTCGAAACCTGAACCATAGCGACATTGCACGGGAGCGCACCCGAACGGTAAAGACGCTGCGTCTCGCCGAGGAATACAGGAATGTAGTCGGCGTATCCGCTCTGCGTTACTTTGCGGACGTTTGCACCCACGAAGAAAGAGTCGAGTTGGAAAATGCCGTTGAACTCCGGATCGGCATAAGGCGCGATGCCCTCGGTGTGAAGGTGATGGATATGCACATCCTTGAACTCGTGGTTGCGCGCGCGTTCGCACATGGCCTTGATAAGGCATTTCGGAGTGGATGCAACGGCACTTAAATGCACATGGTCGCCGGATTTGATGACTTTGACCGCCTCCTCGGGCGTTGTGAATTTGATTTGATTAGCCATAATTTAAAATCAGTAGTTTTGTGTATCTTTTAGAGTTTATTTGCGTTTCACTTCCACCTGCTCGTATCCCTCGACGATGTCGCCTACGCGGATGTCGTTGTAGGACTCGATGTTCAGACCGCAGTCCTGTCCGACCGCAACCTCTTTCACGTCGTCCTTGAATCGTTTGAGCGAACCGAGGCGGCCGGTGTGAATCACTATGCCGTCGCGGATTACGCGAATCGGAGTGTTGCGTTGGAGTTTGCCCTCGCGGACGATACCTCCCGCAACAGTGCCGACTTTCGAGATTTTGAATATTTCCAGAACCTCGATAGAACATACGATTTCCTCCTTCATCACCGGTTCGAGCATGCCCTCGATAGCATCCTTGATGTCGTTGATGGCATCGTAGATAATCGAGTAGAGACGTATTTCGATCTCCTCCTTCTCGGCGGTTTTGCGGGCTGCTGCCGACGGACGCACCTGAAATCCGACGATAATCGCGTTGGAGGCTGCGGCAAGCAGTACATCCGATTCGGAAATCTGACCGACGGCGGCATGGATGACATTGACCTGCACGCTCTCTTTCGAGAGTTTGATGAGCGAGCCCGACATAGCCTCGACCGAACCGTCCACGTCGCCCTTGACGATGATGTTCAGTTCCTTGAACGAGCCTATCGCGATGCGTCGTCCGATTTCGTCGAGCGTTACGTGCTTCTGTGTCATGATGCCCTGCATGCGCTGCAACTGCTCGCGCTTGTTGGCGATTTCGCGTGCCGAGCGGTCGTCGTCCATCACGTTGAACGAGTCGCCCGCCTGCGGCGCGCCGTTGAGACCGAGCAACTGTACCGGCGTCGAAGGTCCCGCTTCGGTTACCTTGTTGCCGTTCTCGTCGAACATCGCCTTGACACGACCAGTATAGGTTCCCGACAGCACTACGTCGCCCACTCTCAATGTCCCGTCCTGCACGAGCACCGTGGCGACGTATCCGCGCCCCTTGTCGAGAGTCGATTCGATGACCGCGCCTTTCGCTTTGCGGTTAGGGTTGGCTTTCAAATCGAGCAGTTCCGCTTCGAGCAGCACCTTTTCGAGCAGTTTGTCGAGGTTCATGCCCTTTTTCGCCGAGATGTCCTGACTTTGATATTTGCCGCCCCAGTCCTCGACCAGATAGTTCATGTTCGCCAACTGTTCCTTGATATGCTCCGGATTGGCGTTCGGCTTATCGATTTTGTTGATTGCGAATACCATAGGCACTCCTGCGGCTTGGGCGTGGTTGATAGCCTCGATGGTCTGCGGCATCACGCTGTCGTCGGCAGCGACGATGATTATCGCAACGTCGGTAATCTTCGCGCCTCGGGCTCGCATCGCCGTGAAGGCTTCGTGTCCCGGAGTGTCGAGGAATGTGATTTTTTGCCCGTTGAGTTCGACCGAATAGGCTCCTATGTGCTGGGTGATTCCTCCCGCCTCGCCCTCTATGACATTGGTCTTGCGGATGTTGTCGAGCAGTGATGTCTTGCCGTGATCGACATGTCCCATGACGGTTACGATAGGCGGACGCGGCACGAGGTCTTCCTCGTTGTCGGTTTCGTCGGAGTCGTCGATGGCCTCCTGAATCTCGACCGAAACGAATTCGGTCTTGAAGCCGAACTCCTCTGCCACGACGACGAGCGCTTCGGCATCCAGACGCTGGTTTATCGACACCATGAGTCCGAGGTTCATGCAGGCGGAGATGACCTCCATCGGCGAGATGTTCATCATCGTCGCCAATTCGCTTACGGTTACGAATTCGGTAACTTTCAATATCTTGCGTTCCTGTGCTTCGCGTTCGGACTCCTCGTTCATGCGCTCGCGCACCTCCTCGCGTTTCTCCTTGCGGTACTTCGCTCCCTTGTTCTTGACGCCTTTTGACGTAAGACGTGCGAGCGTATCCTTTATCTGCTTCGAAACCTCCTCGTCGGATACCTCCGGACGGATTACCGGTTTCGGCTGATTCTTCTTGTTTTCCTTCTTCTTCTTGTCGTGCGGTTTGCCGAAGGCGTTGTCCTTTTTCGACTGTCCGCCCTTGTTGCCGCTGTTGTTCTGTTTGTTTACATCGACTTTCTCCTTGTCTAAACGCTTGCGCTTGTGCTTGCCGCCCGGAACCATGCCCGTAACGTCCATCTTGCCGAGAATCTGCGGTCCGGCGAGCGTCGGCGTTTCGGTAGGACGGAATACCGCTACATCGCGATTCTCCTCCTTCGGCTTTTCAGCCGGTTTATGTGCAGGTGCGGGACGCTGCTCCGTTTTTTTCGCCGGCTCCGATTTCGGTGCGTCAGGTTTGCGCGCTTCGGTCTTCGGCGCGGCGGCAGGCTCGTTTTTCTTCGTTTCGTGAGCCGGCTGCCCGACCGGTTTCGGTTTAGGCGCAGGTTCTGCCTGAACGGCTTTTTCGGCTTTCGGCTCATTCGCCTCCTTCACCTCCTTCGCTTCCTTCACCTCTTTCGGCTTCTCCGGTTCGATTTTCGCCTTTATCGGTTCGTTCTTCTTGTCGAGAGCGATTTTGCCGAGAATTTTAGGTTGCGAAATCTCCGACTTGATGTCGATGATGCTGCTTTTCGAAGCGGAATCCTTCTTCTCAGGCTTCGGCTCCTCCTCGATGGATACGGTTGTCTGTTTGAGTGAAATCTTCTCACGCACACTCTCGCGTTCGTTGCCGCTCGGACGGTTCGCACCGAACTCCTTCTCGACGATTGCGTAGACTTCGGCGGTAATCTGCGTATTCGGACTGCCGTCGATTGTTACGCCCTTCTTGTGCAGGAAATCGGTGATGGTGTTCAATCCCACCTTGAACTCCTTGGCGACCTGAATGAGTCGTAATTTTTTCTCGTTGTTCATATATTGTCCTTTTCTTTGTCTTTAAAAAATTTTTAATGTGCAGTGAACGACCACTCGTTCGGGCGAACGACCTACTCGAATTCGGCGCGGAGGATAGCCACGACCTTCTCCGCCTGTTCGGTTTCGAGGTCTGCACGCGAGGCAATCTCCTCGATCGGCAGTTCCAGTACGCTCTTCGCCGTGTCGCAGCCGGCAGCACGGAGAGCGTCGATGATCCAGCCGTCGATTTCGTCGGCGAATTCGGTAAGCGCGACATCCTCCTCCTCGATTTCGCGGTAGACGTCGATGTCGTAGCCCGTAAGCATCTTCGACAGACGGATGTTCAGACCGCCTTTGCCGATAGCGAGCGAAACCTGGTCGGGTTTGAGATATACCGAAGCGGTTTTCTTCTCTTCGTCGAGGACGATGCTCGATATCTTGGCAGGGTTGAGCGAACGCTGTATCATCAGCGAGGTATTTGCCGTGTAGTTCACAACGTCGATGTTCTCGTTGCGCAACTCCTTGACGATAGAGTAGATGCGCGAACCTTTCATGCCGACGCAGGCTCCGACCGGATCGATGCGGTCATCGTAGGACTCGACAGCGACCTTGGCGCGTTCGCCCGGTATGCGCGCAATTTGCTTTATGGTTATCAGCCCGTCGAAAATCTCCGGCACCTCCTGCTCGAACAGACGTTCGAGGAACTGGTTGGCTGTACGCGAAAGTATGATGCGCGGCTGGTTGTTGTTCATCTCGACGGTCTTCACGATAGCCTTTATCGTGTCTCCCTTGCGGTAGAAATCGCTCGGAATCTGCTCCGCTTTCGGAAGAATCAGTTCGTTGTCTTCGTCGTCGAGCACGAGAACCTCCCTCTTCCAGACTTGATAGACCTCGCCGGCGACGATTTCGCCGACCTTCTCGGAGTACTTCGCGTAGATGTTCGCTTTTTCGAGGTCGAGGATACGCGATGCCAGATTCTGACGCAATGACAATACTGCACGGCGACCGAACGAATCGAACGTGATTTCGTCGGTGTATTCGTCGCCGACCTCGTAGGAGGCGTCGATTTTTTGAATCTCCGATAACGAAATTTCGCGCACCGGATCGACGAGTTCGTCATCGGCAACGACTACCCGGTTGCGCCAGATTTCGAGGTCGCCCTTGTCGGCATTGATTATGACGTCGAAGTTCTCGTCCGTACCGTACTGTTTCTGCAATGCATGACGGAAAACATCCTCCAATACCCCTATCATGGTAGACTTGTCGATGTTTTTCAGTTCTTTGAATTCGGCAAAATTGCTGATAAGATTCAAATTGTCCATTGTCTTCGTGTTTTTATTTTGTTGTTCTTTTTTCTGTTTCAAAAGCCTTTTCGTCAAGTAAAGGCAGTGGCGGCTATTTGTAGTCGAGGTACTCTTTCGTCCACTTTATCTCGTCGAAGCCGTAGCGTTTCGTCGTGTGCCGCAACTCCTTGCGCTTCTTCCCCTCGACGGCGACCTTTTCGTCGTAGGCGAGGGTGATTCCGTCTTCGCCGGCGGCTTCGAGCGTCGCCAGAATCTTCGTGCCGCTTGCGAGCAGCACCTCGACCGGACTGCCGACGATTTTGCGATACTGGCGCAGCATCCGCAACTCCTCGCCGATGCCTGCCGATGCGACCGTCAGCGAGAAATCCTCCTCGTCGCGATCGAATGCCGCCTCTATCGCACGGTTGATTTCCGCGCAGGCATCGATGGATACGTGCGTATCGCTGTCGATGGTCAGCATGATTTCGTTCGACGGCGAGCATGCGCAATCGACGACGAACATGTCGCTGCCGGCAAGCACCTGCTCCGCTGTCTCCCTTATCTTATCGATATTCATATTAACAATCTGTTTCAGAGTGGATAATGTTCTCTTTGCGACACTGATTGCCGACCGGCAAGTCCGGCAAGGCAATAAAATAAGGGGACTCCCCCGTCCCCTTATCCTTCGCTTCGGTGCAAATATAGTATAAAAACTCGAATGCACCAAAAAATATTTTTATAAAAAGGTATGCCGTATTTATGCTAAATGCAAATGCTCGGTATTTCGCTGTCGGGTGGTGAATATCGGTGTTCCGTCATTCTGGGTCGTGTTCCGTCATTCTGAGCGGTCTTCCGTCATTCTGAGCGCAGCGAAGAATCTGTTTTCGGTTCGATTCCAGATGTTTCGCTTCGCTCGACATGACGAACGGAGTGTTTCGCCGTTCGACGGAAATATTGATGTTCCGTCATTCAGAGCGATGTTCCGTCATTCTGAGCGCAGCGAAGAATCTGATTTCGGTTCGATT
>CAYRSF010000035.1:0-35900 GCA_964427035.1 uncultured Alistipes sp. | reverse complement strand
AAAAACGTCCGGGGCATCACCCCCCCCCTTCTGTTTTTCGTGGTGCAAATATAAGGCTAATTTTTATTCCTGCAAAACTTTTGCATGAAAATTATAAAAAAATGTAACTTTGTCGTGCCATGAGAACGTTTCTTATTTCATTTTGCGCCCTCACTGCCCTATTGTCGGGCGCTCTGTCCGCCGAGGCGCAATCGCCGCTGCGGTTCGACGAACAGGCGCACGATTTCGGCACTGTCGCCGAGGACGGAGGCGTCGTCGCACATACCTTCCGCTTCACCAACACGTCGTCCGAGCCTGTGGTAATCGTACATGCCGTAGCATCGTGCGGCTGCACGAAAGCCGAATTCTCGCGCAAACCTGTCAAACCCGACGGTACGGGCGAAATAACCATACGGTTCGACCCGATGAACTACCCCGGCGTGTTCGCCCGCAAGATAACCGTTTTCACATCCGCAAGCCGCATCCCCGAACATCTCACCATATCGGGTCGCGTAAATCCGCGAGTGCGGACGCTCGCCGAACGCTGTCCGCTGGCAATCGGCGGCGGAGTGCGCATGGATGCCAATGCGCACGCTTTCGGCTACATCGAGCACGGGAACGTGGCAGGCAGCGCATTCGAGATAGTGAACGACTCCGACAAGGAGGTGTCGCTGCGGATAATCCCGACGGAGGAGAGCGGACTTCTCGAAATCCGATATCCCGAGAGGCTCGCGCCAGGCGAGGGAGCAGCGGTGAATTTCGCATACGCATTGGCGGATGACTGCGATGCATACGGAACACTGCACGATACGATGGCAATCGAGATAGACGGCAAGCGGTCGGAATATCCGCTTACAATCAGCGCGATAGCCATAGACAACCGCGATAATCTCGCAGACGGGGGCGAACCGAAGGCGGAATTGTCGGAAAATTTCATTAGATTTGAGCCTTTGAAACGCACCGACCGTCCGCAATCGAGGCGCATTGCCATATATAATAGAGGTGAAGCCCCGTTGCACATACGGCGTATCGAGACGGCATACGGAATGGTCGAGACGACGATGTCGGGCGGCGGAACGGTCGAAACAGGCGGGCACCGCACGATTACCGTTACGATTCGCCCCGGGAAATGCTCGTACGGACCGCTGACCGACCGTGTAAAGATAATTACCGACGATCCGCATTCGCCTATGCGCATTGTGAGGGTGTCCGCCGTAATCGGGCATTCCCGATAGTCCGGATGCAGAACCGAGGCGTGAAAAGATGCATGAGAAACTAATGATAAAACAAACGGAGGAACCTCTATGTATGAAATAAAGGAGAAACGGGTGCTTGCCGACGGGATATATCTTGCCCGTGTGCATGCACCGCGCATAGCGAATGCAGCCCTGCCGGGGCAGTTCGTCATTGTCCGTGCCGACGAGGCGGGCGAGCGTACGCCGCTGACCATCGCCGATTACGACCGCAGCGACGGCACGATAACGATAGTTACGCAGGCTTTGGGCGTTTCGACCCGCAAAATCGCGGCGAAAGAGGTCGGCGACTCGTTCGCCGACGTGGCAGGACCGCTCGGACGTCCGTCCGATTTCGTGAATATGCCTGCCGGGGAGTTGCGGCGCAAGCGGTTCATCTTCATCGGCGGCGGCGTAGGTGCCGCGCCGGTATATCCACAGGTCAAATGGCTGCACGAACACGGCGTCGAAGCAGATGTCATAATAGGAGCCAAGAGCGAAAAGATGTTGATTTTTACCGAGGAGATGTCGAAGGTCGCTGCGAATCTGCATATCGCCACCGACGACGGTTCGAAAGGTTTCCACGGTCTTGTAACCGCACTTCTCGAAGAACTGGCTGCCGTACGCGGCGAACACTACGATATGTGCATCGCTATCGGACCGATGATTATGATGAAGTTCGTCGCGCTGACGACACGCAAACTCGGCATGGCATGCACCGTATCGCTGAACGCGCTTATGGTGGACGGTACGGGGATGTGCGGTGCATGTCGCGTAACGGTCGGCGGCAAAACCCGATTCACCTGCGTGGACGGTCCCGAGTTCGACGCGCACGAGGTCGATTTCGACGAAGCGATACGCCGTCAGGGAATGTATCGCACGCAGGAGGAGCGTGCTCTCGCAATAGCCCGCGAACGAGAGGCGGGACACGAATGTAACATAGGATTGGACAAATAGCGATATGGCGAACAAAATACCGCGCGTGCCGGTGCGCGAACAAAATCCGGCAGCAAGAGCATCCAATTTCGAGGAGGTGTGCTACGGCTACGATGCCGACGAAGCGAGGCTCGAAGCGTCGCGATGCCTGAACTGCAAGAATCCGCGCTGCGTCGCGGCATGTCCGGTGGGCGTCAAAATTCCCCGGTTCATCGAACGGCTCGCTTCGGGCGACACTGCCGGTGCCGCCGAAATCATCGCCGCAGATTCGTCGCTGCCGAGCATCTGCGGTCGCGTATGCCCGCAGGAGACGCAGTGCGAAGGCTCGTGCATACTCGGCATCAAGGGCGAACCGGTAGCCATAGGCAAACTCGAACGTTTCGTCGGCGACTGGCAACTCGCCAACGGACATGCGCAGTCTGCGGCAATCGTGAAGAACGGTCGTCGTGTCGCCGTCGTCGGCAGCGGACCGTCATCGCTCGCATGTGCAAGCGACCTCGCCAAGTCTGGTTATGACGTAACGGTCTTCGAGGCTCTGCACGAGCCGGGCGGAGTGCTCGTCTACGGCATTCCCGAGTTCCGTCTGCCGAAACGTACGGTCGTCGCCGCGGAGATAGATGCGGTACGGCGACTGGGCGTAAAGTTCGAAACCGATGTAATCGTAGGACGCACCGTAACTGTCGATTCGCTGATGGACGACGAGGGTTACGACGCCGTATTCATCGGTTCGGGAGCCGGACTGCCTCGATTCATGGGCATCGAGGGCGAAAACCTCAACGGGGTATTCTCCGCCAACGAATTTCTCACCCGCGCCAATCTGATGCGGGCATACGACGAAACCTCCGACACTCCCATATATACGGGGAGTCGGGTGGCGGTCGTCGGCGGAGGCAACGTCGCCATGGACGCCGTGCGCACGGCAAAACGTTTGGGAGCGGAAGCGACTGTCGTCTACCGCCGCAGCGAAAAGGAGTTGCCGGCTCGCGCCGAGGAGGTTCGCCACGCAATGGAGGAGGGCATAGAGTTCCGCATGCTGACCAATCCGACACGCATCATCGGCGATGAGAAGGGCTGGGTGCGCGGCATGGAGTGCGTACGCATGGAACTCGGGGAACCTGATGCAAGCGGCCGCCGGTCGCCGGTCGAGGTCGCAGGTTCGGAATTCACGATAGAGTGCGACGCCGTGATAATGGCACTCGGCACGTCGCCCAATCCGCTGATTGCATCGACTGCCGACGGTCTGGAAACGACGCGGCGCGGCTGCATCGCAGCCGACGAGTCGGGTCGCACCTCGCGCAAGGGCGTATTCGCCGGAGGCGATGCCGTAACGGGTGCTGCAACGGTGATTCTCGCCATGGGAGCCGGTCGCCGTGCCGCCGCTGCGATAGACGAGTATCTGTCCGATGCCGAACAGAGTTGCACGATTCGTGAAAAATAGTTATCTTCGACTAAAATTCCGAGACTATGGGAAACTTAACATTCACTATGATCAAGCCCGATGCCGTTCGGGCGCACAAGGAGGCTGAAATACTCAAACACCTGACCGATGCCGGGTTCCGCATCGCAGCGTTGCGCATGCGCCGCATGTCGCGCGGGGAGGCGGAGAAATTCTATGCCGTACACCGCGACAAACCGTTTTTCGGCGCGCTCGTAGAGTTCATGACATCGGGACCGATCGTCGCTGCCGTACTCGAAAAGGAGAATGCCGTACCGGAACTGCGCAAGACGGTGGGCGCGACCGACCCCGCCGAAGCCGCAGAGGGAACGGTGCGCCGTCTGTTCGGCACGAACAAGACGATGAATGCCATACATGCGTCGGACAGCGACGAAAATGCCCGTTACGAATGGGCGATACATTTTTCGGACGACGATTTGATGTTGTAATCGGTCGTTCACGTATCGATTTTTGTCGAATGTACAATTTTTATGACCCGAACACCGTTTATGGTATGAAGATTGTAATTAAATCAGGCAACTGCGGTGATACAACTGCAAGCCGCAGTGAGGTTTCTTCATTTATTTAAGTTTGGGTTAGTAGTTTTAGGGGCGCAAGCCCCGAGGTAGGCGGCAATCGAGATGATTCCCGCCTATTTTTCTGCGACAAAGATGCCGAATTTCCGACGGCACAATACGTGTGGTTCGGATTTTGCGGGAATACAGACACCGAAACAACACTAAAACGCATTGCATTATGACAACATCCGCTGTACAAACATTCATGCTCAAACCGCTTCCTTACGACTATGCGGCACTCGCACCGGAGATTTCCGAGGAGACTCTCCGATACCATCACGACAAACACGCTGCGGCATACGTTGCCAAACTCAACGAACTCATCGTCGGAACGCCGTTCGCCGAGAAGCCGCTCGACGAAATCATCCGTACCGCCGACGGCGCGATATTCAACAACGCGGCGCAGGTGTGGAATCACCATTTCTATTTCGAATCTCTCACGCCCAATCCGCAGCCGCGACCGACCGGTGCATTGCAGAAAGCGGTAGACCGTTCGTTCGGATCGTTCCAAGGATTGAAAGAACATATCGCGAAACACTGCACAGCCCTTTTCGGTTCGGGCTGGGTATGGCTCGTCCGCGACAATCACGGCTCTTTGGCGATTATGGACGGATACAACGCCGACAACCCCATTCGCCACGGACTTGCGCCGCTGCTGTGCATCGACGTATGGGAACACGCCTACTACATCGACTATCGCAATGCCCGCGCCGATGCCGTGAACGCACATTGGAACAAAATCGACTGGTGCAGGGTGGAAGACCGTTTCAGCCGCAGATAGTACGGTCGCGCCATAACGACGGGGCAGGATGTCGATTGCCGCGTCCTGCCCCGTCGTCGTTGTCGCCGATATGTTACTGTTCCGGTTCGGCTACGCCTTTGAGTTTGATGAACGGAAGGTTCTCTTTCGCCCATTTGCTCACCTCGCTGAAACGGTCGCAGCACATCGCGTCGCTGCCGAGAGCCGCACCGAGGAAGAAATCCTCCTTCGTGCTGCCGGGCCAGAGCGAAACTATCATGCCGAGTTTGTGCGCGAGTTTGATGGTTTTGCGGGTCGTGCCGTCCATTTTGCAGCCTACGCGCATGATTCCCATTTCATAAGCCTCCATAAGAATCTCCGGAGAGCAGGGTTTGCTTTTGAGCATCATCAAAACAGCATCCGGATGCAGACGTTTCATGGTCGAAAGGGCGCGTTTGTCGAACGACGTGAAGAGATATTCGGACGAAGCGGGTTTCTTCGCCATCGCCATGGCATAGAGTTTCTCGCACAATTCATCGAGCATCGCCTGAGTGTAGAGGCTCGGAACGGTCTTGATTTCGAACTCGACGTACATTCCCTCCTTGTCGGCGAGGAAATCCACGAGTTCCTGACACATCGCCAGCGGCTGTCCGCCCTTGGTCTTGATTTTTTTGCACTCCTTGGTCGTCAAATCTTCGGTTTGAAGATCTACGCCGCAGGTTCGATAGAGCGACTCGTCGTGGCTGAGAATAAGATCGCCGTCTTTGGTCATGCGCACATCCGTTTCGAATCCGCGTGCGCCCGCCTTGTAACTCTCGCGAAAGGCGTACATCGTATTCTCGTTGTCCGGATACTCGAATCGGCTCCCGCGGTGGGCGAAGAACTGTATTACGTGATTCTTTTCGAGTTGTGCGAATGCGAATTCCGACACGCCGAGCGCGGCGACGGCACAAATGGCGACTTTAAAAACAAATTTTTTCATCGGTTTCAAGTATTATTAAGGTTTGTGAATTTTCGCACTCCAAAGGTATGTCATTTCGACAAAATAAAAAAATCGGATTTAACTTTTCATCCATAATCGACTCTATTTAATCGGAATTTTTTACCTTTGAAAAAAATATTGCGATATGAAAAGATTCATTTTGTTTGCCATAGCCATTGTCGCTTCGGCAACGCTGATTGCAGCGCCTTCGTGCAGACTGTCGGGATTTCCCGTAACCAAAAAGACATCCGATCCGGTTATCGGCGCACTGGTAACACTGAGCGAAATCGGCAACAAGAGCAACAAATTCCAGCGTGTAGTCGGCGAAGAGGGATTTTCGATGCTCGTTCCTTACGGCGAATACGACATGACCATCGAGGCGGAAGGCTATGAAACCTATAAGATGTACATCGAACTCGACGATCAGACTATCGACCTCGGAGTTATGCGCATGCTGACCGACCAGATGGCTGCCGACCGCGACAGCGCGAAAGCCAAACGGAAGAAAAAGTAGGTCTGCGTCCGGGACATGTTATCGAAGACATTAAAGACTCCAATGTCTTTAATGTCTTTTTTTACACTGCGGCTGCGTTTCTGATGATTCGCCGTTTGTTTCTGCTGCCGAATTTCGTATCTTTGCACGACATGAAACCGAAAATAGCGATAATAAACGGCAATGCCTTGATGAATATCGGCTTGAAGGCTATTCTCGAACGCATAATTCCGATGGCGGAGGTGTGCGTATTCGGGGATTTCGACAAACTGCCCGAAGAGCACGAATTTTTTCATTTCTTCGTTTCGTCGCAGATTTTCGCCGAACACAACCGCTTTTTCACCGAACGAATCCACAAAATCATCGTCCTTGTCGCGTCGGAGCAGAACCGGCTGCCGGCAGGAGTGCATACGCTCAACGTTTCGCACGACGAGGAGGGCATCGTGCGCGACATTCTGCGTCTGCATCAAAGCGCCCATCGCGACGGACATAACATGCCGCACACCTCACCTGCCGAAAACTCCATGCCTCTGTCGCAGCGCGAATGCGACGTTTTGCGGCTGCTGGTTCGCGGGATGCTCAACAAGGAGATTGCCGACGCGCTCGAAATCAGCATAAACACGGTCATCACCCATCGCCGCAACATCACCGAAAAACTCGGAACCCGTTCGGTTTCGGCATTGACGATTTATGCCGTAACCCACGGTATCGCCGACATCGAAAGCATCTGACGGCACCGGGGCATCATTATAAATGATGATTGCCCGTTACGCCGATATGTCGTTACTTTGCATCGTGAATTGCAACCCGTTGAAAATAGCCGCGGCATTTCTCGCCGCACCGTTCTGCTTCGGTCTGTCCGCAACATCGGCTTTCGGCGGCGAACCGCTGGCGAAAGCCGGCGGAGCGGATACGCTCGTAGCCGTGGACGAAGTGCAGATTACGGCTATAAAACAGGGTCTGTCGCTGCGCCGTGAAGCCGTCGCAGCGTCGGTTCTGAACGGACGCGACATCCGTCTGGGCGGAGTGGACGCGATAAAGGATGCGACGGCACTCGCCCCGAATCTCTTCATTCCCGACTACGGTTCGCGGATGACCTCTTCGATATATGTCCGCGGGCTCGGCACACGCATCGAACAGCCCGTGGTCGGTCTGAACATCGACAACGTTCCGATAGCCGACAAGAACATGTACGACCTCGACCTCTCGGACATCGAGCGCATCGAGATTCTGCGCGGTCCCCAATCGACGCTCTACGGACGCAATACCATGTGCGGCGTGATAAATATCTACACCACCTCTCCGCTCGCATATCAGGGCGTGCGTTTCGCCGCCGAATACGGGTCGCGCAACCGTTTCCGCATAGCATCGTCGGCATACAACAAGTTCGGCGAGGGGCTGGGGCTCTCCGTGGCGGGACAGTTCTCGCACACGGACGGCGATTTCCGCAACCTTTACGACAATTCGTTGTGCGGCAAGGAGAATACGGGCAATATGCGAATCAAGTTCCAGTATCGGCGCAACGCATTGAGCATCGACAACGTCGCGGCTTTCTCGGTGCTGCGACAAGGCGGCTATCCCTATGCATCGGCAGACAGCGGACGCATCGACTACAACGACGAATCGTCATACCGGCGCGTGGGAGCGACCGAGGGGTTGAGCATCAAATACGACTGGCGGCGCATGTCGCTGTCGAGCATTTCGAGTTATCAGTATCTCGACGACGAGATGACGCTCGATCAGGATTTCCTGCCGCTCTCCTATTTTACGCTGACGCAGGCTAAACGCCAGCACGACATTACCGAGGATTTGGTTCTGCGGTCGAAGGGCGGTTCGCGCTACGGCTGGATAGTCGGCGCATTCGGATTCTACAAGAGCCAGCGGATGAATGCACCGGTAACGTTCAAAAAGGACGGCATCGACCATCTGATTCTCGACAACATAAACGAATACAGCGGCTACGACGGCGAATACCGCTGGGGCAGGCTCGACGGTTCGGAGGGCGACAGCCTGCTGCTCGACAGCGATTTCACGACGCACACTTTCGGTGCCGCGCTCTATCACGAATCGTCGCTGCGGGCAGGACGCTGGAAGTTCGAACTCGGCATCCGCATCGATTACGAATCGTCGCGCATGCGTTACAGCAACCATGCCGAAGGGTGCTACTCGGCATTCCCGTCCGATACCGAAAAAACTCCGACGGAGGTTCCGTTCGAAATCGCCCCTCACGGCATATTGACGCAAAGTTATCTCGAATTTCTGCCGAAACTTACGATTTCGGTCGATTTGGGATGCTGCAAACGAAATATGTTGTATCTTTCGGCAGCGAAGGGTTACAAGGCAGGCGGATTCAACACCCAGATGTTCTCCGAGATATTGCAGCAACTGCTCAAACGCCAAATGGGGCTCGGCATCGACATGGGCGACATTGCGAAGACGGTCGCCTACAAGCCGGAGAAGAGTTGGAATTTCGAGGCGGGCGGGCATTTCGCGACTGCCGACTCCCGATTCGCAGCCGACGCAGCGTTGTTCCATATCCTCTGTTTCGACCAGCAACTGACGGTATTTCCGGAGGGGCAGACGACGGGTCGCATGATGACCAACGCCGGACGCACGCGCAGTTACGGAGCGGAGGCGTCCCTGACATACCGACCGCACCGCGACATTACGCTGTCGGCGGCATACGGCTACACGAACGCGCGATTCACGAAATTCGTGAGCGGCAGCAACGACTATCGCGGAAAGCGCATACCCTACTCTCCCGAGCATACCCTGTCGGCGAGGGCGACATATTCGATACCGCTGCCGGCACGCTGGGCGGAGAGCATCGTCATCAGTGCGGGCTACAAGGGCGCGGGACGAATTTACTGGAACGAGGAGAACAGCGTTTCGCAACCGTTCTACTCGCTTATCGACTGTTCGGTGCGTCTCGAAAGCCGGCATTGGGCAGTGGAGTTGTGGATGAAAAATGTGTCGGGCACGAAATATGACGTATTCTATTTCGAATCGATGGGCAACCGTTTCCTGCAACGGGGACGACCGCGAAGTTTCGGAATAAAGGCGAGTGTAGATATTTAACAACAGATAAAAAAGAAGACGATGAAAAAATTATTGATTCTCATGCTTGCTGTCGTTACGGCGGCATCCTGCATGAAAGAGGGCAGAAACGAAGTCAGTTGGTCGAAAAGCATCATCGGCACGATGACGACCAGAGACGTGCGCACCAATCAAATCGTTTACAGCACCGAGACCGCACAGGCGGTAATCGAGGTGCCGGATGCATTCGACCGCTCCGTAAATTTCCATCTCGACAACGTCAAGTTCGTCGAAATGATGCCGGCGGTAAGCATCGTGATTCCGAATCTCCGATTCGATGTCTACAACGACAGCGAGGCGAATGTTTACCCGCTCGGATCATGGGTGATAAACGAGACCGACGTCATTCCGACGGTCGGCGGCGTTCCTTACGAAAACTACAAGATGAATACAGTAACGGGATTGATTTCAGACGATACCGTCAAACTGGAATTTACGCTCACGTTCGGCGAAATCCCGTACCGCGTAACGTTCGTCAAGGACAATCCTGTCGAGCAGCCGGAGGAGTAACTGCGCAAAGCCTGCCGCCGAATGCTCTGCGACTTCGGTCGCAGAGCATTTTTCTTTATGGTCATCAAAGCCGTTAAGGTCGTTAAAGTTCCTATCCGAGAAATCGCATTTCGCGAAATTTTCGTAACTTTGCGCAATAAAAACAAAATTTACCATGAAACCCGAATACAGACCATACGTAGACGAACTTATCGAACTCGCGATAAAAGAGGATTTGGGCGACGGCGACCACACTTCGCTGTGCTGCATACCGCCGCAGGAGCGCGGCCGCATGCGCCTGCTCTGCAAGCAGGAGGGCATCATCGCCGGAATCGAAATAGCGCAGTTGATTCTGCATCGGCTCGATCCGACCGTAGAATTCGAAAAAATTCTCGACGACGGCGCGCGGGTGAAAGTCGGCGACGTGGCGTTTTACGTTACCGGACGTCTGCAATCGCTGTTGCAGGCTGAACGAATCCTGCTCAACGTGATGCAGCGCATGAGCGGCGTGGCGACCCAGACCGCCGTATATGCCGACCGCATCGCAGACCTCCGCACCAAGGTGCTCGATACGCGCAAGACTACACCGGGCATGCGCGTACTCGACAAAATGGCGGTGAAGATAGGCGGCGGCGAAAACCATCGCATCGGTCTTTTCGACATGATTCTTCTCAAAGACAACCATATAGATTTTGCAGGCGGCGTCCGCAAGGCTGTCGAGGCTGCCCGGGCATATCTGAAAGCCAACGGCAAGAACATTCCGATAGAGTGCGAGGTTCGCACGCTGGAAGATATAGACGAGGTCTTCGCGGCAGGCGGAGCAGACCGAATCATGTTCGACAATTTCACCCCCGAAATGACAAAAAAAGCGGTCGAGAAGGTCGCCGGACGGTGCGAAACCGAATCGAGCGGCGGCATTACGCTCGACACGCTGCGCGAATACGCCCTTACGGGAGTCGATTTCATATCGGTAGGCGCACTTACCCACCAAATCAAATCGCTCGACATGTCGCTGAAAGCCTGCAAGTAATTCGATAAAGGCATCCGGAACACGTACGCCCCCAGTGGCGAGCGGTATTCACCGCATACGACTTCGTGTCGTCCGGCGACATGGAGCGTCGGATAAAGGCGATGATATACCCGATACGCGGCAAGATGCTGCCGGAGGAGATAAAGGCAGAATAGAGTCGAAGGGCAGGAGCGTGCGCTCCTGCCCTTCTTAAAGAGTCCTATCACTTCTTTTCCAGCCCCAGCGAGCGCGACACCTCGTCGGCACGTTTGAGAGCCTTGTGGATATGGTCGAGAACGTTATCCTCGCCGACAAGCGAGAGGATGCCCGACCGCCGTATCTCCTCGCGCACCGATGCGTTCACACCCGAAAGTATTATCACACGACCTTCGCCGAGCGACGAACGGATGAATATTTCGAGGTTGTGCAGTCCGGTCGAGTCGATGAACGAAACCTTGCGCATGCGCACGATACGTATAGGCATCTGATTGCGGCTGCGCGTAAGTTCGTCGAACTTGTTGGCGATGCCGAAAAAGAACGGACCGTCGATTTCGTAAACCTCCACTCCGGCGGGAATCGTCAGCCTCTCGTCCGCCGCCTCGCCGTCGTGGTGAACCTCCATCTCGTCGCGGATAACCGATATGTTCGTGCTCTCCATCACCCGCTTCATGAAACTTACCACGGCGAGCACCAGCCCGACCTCGATAGCGATAGTGAGGTCGAAAACCACCGTCAGAAACAGTGTGGTGAACAGCACGAGGATTCCCGACATCGACTGCCGGCACATCGAACGTATCGTCCGCCAGCCGCTCATGTTGTACGACACCACGATAAGTACGCCTGCGAGACAGGGCATAGGAATCGCGCCGACCAGCCCTCCGAGAAACAGGAGCACGAGCAGGAGCACGACCGTATGCACGATGCCTGCGACCGGAGTGCGTCCGCCGTTGTTGATGTTCGCCATCGTACGTGCAATGGCACCGGTGGCAGGAATGCCGCCGAAGAACGGAACGACGATATTGGCGATGCCCTGCCCGATAAGTTCGGTGTTGGAGTCGTGGCGGTCGCCTGTCGCACCGTCGGCGACCATAGCCGACAAAAGCGACTCTATCGCCCCAAGCATGGCGATTGTAAACGCCACCGGCAGCAGCGACTGTACGGTCGAGAAGAACGTCCCGCTTTCGATATGCGGAGCATGCGGCACAGGCAGTCCCGACGGCAACTCGTAGAGGTCGCCGATAGTCTTTATCGAATCCGCGCCGGCATAGGTTTCGAGCAGCCGGCATACGAGCGTCATGACGACTATCGCCACGAGCGACCCCGGTATCTTCTTCGATATGCGCGGGGTGAACACGATTATAAGTATACTTGCGATGCCGACGCCGAACGCAGCCCAGTCGATGTTGCCTATATTGTCGAAGTAGCAAATCCACTTTTCGATGAAGTTCGCCGGCACGTCCTCGATGCCGAGCCCGAACAGATCGTTCATCTGGGTCGAGAATATCGTTATGGCGATACCGCCGGTGAATCCGACTATGATAGGATACGGCATGAATTTGATGACGCTGCCCAAACGGAATACCCCCATGAGCACCAATATTATGCCCGCCATTACAGTCGCTATCGCCAGACCTCCGACGCCGTATTGCTGAATGATTCCGTATACGATGACGATGAATGCGCCCGTCGGTCCGCCTATCTGAACCTTCGAACCGCCCAATACCGAAATGAGCAGACCGGCGATAATAGCCGTTACCAGCCCCTCGGTAGGACCTGCACCCGAAGCGATGCCGAATGCTATGGCAAGCGGAATGGCGACGATGCCGACGATGACGCCCGCCATTATATCGCGCGAAAATGCCGTTTTGTCGTAATTGCGCAGCGTCGAAAAGAACTTCGGTCGAAAATCGACCGTTTTAAGAAAATCCATCGATAGAAAAATTAAAAAATATTAAAAACTAACCTTTCGGGCGCAAATATATGATAAAAATATCGATTTATACCATTATCCGTTCCAAATAACCGATTATTTGTCCGCCCCGCTGTTCAGGATTCGCATGGTGCATGGAAATGAACTTTGTGCCCGGACGGCGAAACGCTTGTGAAGTTTCCGCAGCGCATTATCGTGAAATACCACGATGACGGCATCTCTATACGTGGCGTAAATGGCAGCCGGATGAATTCATCGGGAGCGAGTTTTCATCTCTATATACACCTTAATATCGATAATTATTCGTATCTTTACAGAAATTTTGGCTTCCGCAATCAATTTATGGGGATTTTGGATACTATAAAAAGGGTTGGGCTATTCAAGAGCAGCAAGACAACTGCCCCTGAAACTGGTTCATCGAACAAAGAAACTGATGTCGTATCCGAGTATGCCAGCACTATTGCTTTCAACAACTCTTTTGATACGCTGTTGAAACAGGACGAATTCATCGCTCGGAGCGATTATGGTCATCTTATATCGCAATATGAAAAGTCGCAGCAATTCTATGCCGCGCTGTTGAGATCCAATATGTTGGATGATTATATCTCCAAACATCGCTTGGATGAATCGCAGATATATAAATTCCTTACCAGATACGATGACATTAAGAACCTGCAAAAGGGTTCGTCGATAATTAAAAAGCATAACGACCGATTTGTTGCATCGCATCTTAAATCCGAAAAACCATACCTTGATAACATCCTGAAAGAGTGCGACCCTGCTATTTCATTGGATGACGAGCAGCGCGAAGTGGTGCTTTCAAACGAAGACCATACGCTCGTTATCGCAGGCGCAGGTGCGGGCAAAACCACAACTGTTGCGGCAAAAGTCAGGTATTTAGTCGAAAAACAGGGTATCGCCCCGTCGCAGATTCTGGTAATATCATTCACCAACAAAGCCGTCGATGAACTGCGCGACCGAATTAATCATCGCCTGCATATCGATTGTCCGATAACTACTTTTCACTCTGTCGGATATACGATATTGAGATTGGGGAACTCCGAGCGTAAAAAGATTGTAGATGCAGGATTTATGTATCATACTATCAACGAATACTTAAAATCCGCCGTACTCCGCAATCAGGAAATTGCCGATAAATTGATACTCTTTTTCGGCTCTTATTTCTCTGCTCCTTACGAGGGTAATGATTTGAATGATTATTTCCAGTTCGTAGCCAATACCAGTTTCTCAACCATCAAAAGCGATTTGTGCGAATATGCCAGACAGATAATAGACCGCAGAACGCACATAGTACAGACCCTTAACAACGAGGTGCTGCGCTCAATGGAGGAGGTTCGCATCGCGAACTTTTTGTACTTAAATCAAATAGAGTATGAATACGAGCCGATATATCAATACCGCATACTCGATTCCAATAAACCATATACGCCCGATTTCCGAATAATGCAGGGCGACAAAACGACCTATATAGAACATTTCGGCATCACGGAGGACGGTCGAAGCACCCGTTATACCGAGCAAGAACTATCCAGATATAAATCGCGCATAAATGACAAGATTCGCCTGCACCGGAAGCATCATACGGATTTGATATATACATTTTCAATATACAATGACGGCAAGGATTATTTGGAGCATCTGCGCGAAAGTCTGGAACAGCGCGGATATCAACTGAATAAACGCCCTGCCGAAGAAGTCTATAAAAAGATTGTCGATACGGAGGAGAATAAATACATAACCCGGCTTGTTTCGCTTATATGCAGTTTTATCGGGAACTTCAAAACGCAGGGCTATAAATCGGGGCAGTTTGACGAGTTCAAACACAAAACAAAGAATGTTCGGACAAAGTTATTCCTTGATATATGCCGGATATGTTATTATGAGTATCAGCAGGCACTCGACGAACAGCATTGCATCGACTTTGAAGATATGATAAATGAATCGGCAGAGTTGATACGAAAGAAACAGATAGACCACGAGCAATTGGATTACAAATACATCATCGTCGATGAATATCAGGATATTTCGAGACAGCGATACAACCTTATCCGCGAAATGTCGAAACTGTGCGATGCCAAAATCGTGGCGGTCGGCGACGACTGGCAATCTATCTATGCTTTCAGCGGCTCCGTATTGCCTCTGTTTACAAAGTTCTGCGAAGAGGTCGGATACGGACAGGAATTGAAGATAACACGCACTTATCGCAACGCACAGGAAATTATCGACATTGCCGGGACCTTTGTTCAACGTAACGCTGCGCAAATAAAGAAAGAGTTAATATCTCCGAAACGAATAGACAATCCGATTATCATCTATCCGTATAATGAGGAACTTGGGAAAGGCAAAGAACGCGAGAAAGGCGGTCGCTACTACTTTTTGGGGCAGGAGGTAAACAAGGCAATAGAACATATTTTGCAAAGTGGTCCGACGGAAGGAAAATCCAGCGTCGCGTCTATCTTGTTAATCGGTCGCTATGGCTTCGATGCCCGAAACCTATGTTATTCGGGTGAGTTTAACTACAACGAGAAAACGGGTAAAGTTTATTCTGCTAAATTCGGCTCGAATGTCAAACTTCAATTCCTTACAGCACATAGTTCCAAAGGATTGAGCGCAGAGAATGTTATTATCATCAACGCAAAGGATGAACTTTACGGATTCCCCGCGAAAATCGAGGACGACCCGGTCTTGAATTTGGTCGTATCGAATGATACATCATATAACTACGCCGAAGAGCGACGGCTGTTCTATGTTGCCCTTACGCGCACAAAAAACAGAGTGTATATTGTTACGCCAGAAAAACGTCCGTCCGAATTTATAAAAGAGTTGCTACGCGAGAAGAAATTATATCCGAAAGTTACTCTTGTCGGAGAACTGAAAAGCGATGTCGCCGCGACAAGCAATGTGCAAAACAGATGTCCGATATGCGGCTATCCTATGCAGTTCCGATGGAATAAGAATTACGGTCTTAAACTGTGGATTTGCTCCAACGACCAAGAAGTCTGCGGGTTTATGACCAATGAAGTTGAAGGCGGAGATTTGTCTATTCAAAAATGCGATTGTTGTCAAGACGGGTATTTGATAGTTAAGCAAGGAACTCAAAGTTATATATTGGGATGCACCAATTATAAATCCGACAAATCCGGATGCAATCGGATAATGTCTCCAGAATATTATAAGACTTGGCGTAATGATACATTCGGAGCAGCGGATATATCGGTTAATAAACCTGCATACCTTGTAAGGGAGAAACGGAATGTGGCGACCCCGCCCGAAATGATCCCGTTAAAAAAGCCTGCAAGCGTACAACCGAGAAAGTCCGCATCTGTCAATACGATACGGTACGAGGTGCGGATTATTGAGAAAGATGGGTATAAGGTCGTGGTGGATGCTAACGGGAATGTGCTGACAGATATGGTCTTGCTGCAAAAGTTACGAGATGTAAGAAGTGAAATCGCCAAAGAAAAGAACTTACCTGCATATTGTATTCTAAATAACGATACTTTGGCCATGCTGGCAACCGATAAACCGACAACGCGTGAAGAATTTATGGCAATTGAAGGTGTTGGAGTTCGGCGTTATGAACAATGCGGGGATGCTTTCATTGTCGCAATAAAACAGTATAATTGCAGGTAATGCATTCATTCTCATGTGCCATTCTCTCGCTTCGGCGTAGCCCAGACTGGTTCGGTCATGCCGAGGCTTATCGAAAAGGCTCGTATCGCTTCGCCCGCTTTACCGCGCGGCGATTCCTCTTGCGGAGCACCTCCGGAAGTTCGTGTTTTTTCGGAAACAGTCGAAAACCGGATTCGGGAAAATCATATAAAGTATACGTCGGTAAGATAAAATTTGGATATTTGCATAAATATTTCGTACCTTTATCCAAATTTCGAATGGCACTGCTTCACGACATGTCGCACGAGAATGAACATAAACTGATGCAACTGCTTTCGGAAGGTGATGAAAAAGCCTTCCGGGAATTATTCGAGACTTACTATCCAAAGGTGCGCGCATTCGTGAACTGCATTGTCAAGGAGAGCGGCACTGCGGATGACATATCTCAGGACATCTTCACTAAAATTTGGGAGAGACGCGAAATCTTCGGAGGGGGGATTTCGACTTTCGGCGGATACATATATAAAATGGCACGCAATGCTGCGCTCAACCATCTGCGCCGCACCGTCAGTCCGAATATCGAACTTATTCCGCAAATCGAAAATAAAGCAGGCAGCGATTCATTCGAGGACGAATATTACGCCCGCGAAAAAGAGTTGTTCATCCGGCTCGTCGTCTGCCGAATGCCCGAAAAGCGTCGGCGCATATTCGAAATGAGCCGCTACTACGGACTCGACAACCAAACAATCGCCGATACGCTCCATATCTCCAAAAAAACTGTCGAGAATCATCTTACGCTCGCTCTGAAAGAGTTGCGGCAGGCTCTCGCCATATTCTCGGTATTATTCTTCATCGACTGAAAGGGACTGGCAATATAAGTATTATAGGTAATATAGGTATTATAAGTATATAAGGTGCCCCCTATATTACCTATACTACCTATACTACCTATACTGCCCACTGCCCACTGCCCACTGCCCACTGCCCACTGCCCCCACAAAAAATTCCGTTTCCGATTGGGTGTATCAGGCTTCCGATGTGTCTTAATAGTAAAATGAAGGAACATCGCGATGTCAAGAATCAAACAAATCATCGACTCATACATGAGTCATCGTCAATCCAAAACTGTGCGCAAAGAGTTCTTCGAGTGGTTCGAATCGCCGCATGATACACAAAAAAAGCAACAGGCGATGAAAAACTACTATGATACGCTCGATGCCGAAATGCCGCGACGCCTGATTGCCGACGCATTCGCCGCAACAGCCGAGCGCATTCGCCGACGCAACACGCTGCGCACCCGCGTATCGGTTTTCACCCGCATTTGGCGTGTCGCAGCAGTGCTCGCGCTGCCCGTCATGGCGGCTGCGCTCACATACGCCGCAATCTCGCGAACACTGGTTCCCCGAACCGAGTGGCAGGAGATATACGCTCCCTACGGCGAAACCCGCAGCATAATGCTTGCCGACGGTTCGCATATAACGCTCAACTCCGGCAGCCGTCTGATATATCCCGACAAATTCACCGGCGGCGAACGCCACGTATTTCTCGCAGGCGAAGCATATGCCGACATCGCAAAGGACGCCGAACACGAATTCATTCTCTCGGCAGGCGACATCGACATCACGGTTCACGGAACCGAATTCAACGTCCGCTCCTATACCGACGACAGCGAAGTCGAGGTCGCACTGGTTTCGGGCTCAATCGACATGACGACCAAGAACCTCGCCGTCAATCGGAGCATCCGCATGACGCCCGGCAACATGACCAAACTCGACAAGCGGACAGGCGAAATCGCATCCATCCGATTCCCGAACGGGACGTTCGACAACGTAACGAGCAGCAGCAATCTGACATTCATCAATTCGCGGCTGTCCGACATCGCCGCCCAACTCGAACGCACTTTCAACGTGAAAATCGTAATCGACAGCGACACGCTTGCCGATGAACGCTACTATTCGGCATTCGTGAACGGCGAATCGATAGACGACATTCTCGCTGCATGGCAACTTAACGACAACGTGCGCCATCGACACGAGGGCAATACGATACATTTATATAAATCCAAAAAATAAATCTTACCGACATGTCTTAACCCGAAACACACCCGAACCGCTCTCCTGACGACGGCAAAGCCTCACGGCGAGCAAAAAAAATTTCATTTTCATGCACCTTTTCCCGCCATGACAGACCCGAATAAACCCGGCTTTGTTCATCCGGCGTATCGAAAAGGTTCGATTAACCTAATTAAAACCTAAATTTCATGAAACAGAGTCTACTTTCCGGTTTCATCCGCAAGTTGTCCGTCGTTTGCGTTACGACTTGCGTCGCGCTTGCCGTTCCGCTGACGGCACAGGCACAGAAAGTCAGTCTGAAATTGCAGAACACCACCGTACAACAGGCGGTGCTCGCCTTGCGCCAGCAGGGATACTCGATTTCGGTCAAGGCGAACGACGTCAATATGGATGCACCAGTATCGATTAATGCCCGCAACGAAGAGTTGCAGGACGTCGTAAACGAAATTTTCGCAGGGCAGGATGTAAAATGCACCATCAACGGCAAGAGCATCCTCGTTACCAAAAATCTCAAAAATCATCCGCAAACTTTATCTTCACGCTCGGTCCGTGTAACAGGACAGGTGAAGGATGCCGCCGGACAGCCGCTCCTCGGCGTAACCGTATTCGTCGATGGGACGACATCGGGAGCGACGACGGATACATCCGGCACATACCAAATCGATGCCCGTCCGGGCGACATTCTCGTATTCACCTACCTCGGCTACTCCGAGCGCAGGGAGTCTGTCGGCAGCCGCACGACGATAAACGTAACCATGTCCGAACAGGCGACATCGATGGACGAAATCGTAGTCGTCGGCTACGGTACGCAGTCGCGCCGTTCATTGACCACAGCCATATCCAGAATCGACGGCGCGGCACTCTTCGACGCTCCGGTTTCGTCGGTCGGCGAGGCGTTGAAAGGCAAGGTGTCGGGTCTGCGCGTGGCGACCAACAATACCGTTTCGGGTGAAGCCCCGCGCTTCCTTATCCGCGGCGGTTCGTCGGTGAACCTCAGCAACGACCCTATCGTCATCGTGGACGGCATCACCCGCGACATGAACGACATCAACCCGAACGACATCGAGTCGATCGAAGTGTTGAAGGATGCCGCTTCGGCAGGTATCTACGGTGCACGCGCCTCGAACGGCGTAATCCTCGTAACCACAAAGAAGGGTTCGTCCAACAAGGCTCCCGAAATCGTATTCGATGCACAAATCGGCTGGTCGTCGCCTGCCCGCAGATGGGATTTGATGAATTCGCGCGAGTTCATCAACTTCGTCCGTCCCGCCGCAGCCGAAGGTCCCAACGCCACGGCGATTCTGACGGGTGCGAATGCAGCGGGCACGGGCAATACGCTGTCGAATTCGACCTACACGACCCGTTATCTCGACTACGGACAGCCGGTGCCGGCAGGCTACCAGTGGATGTACGACCCGCTCGACGCCAACAAGGTCATCATCTTCACCGATCGCGACTATCAGAGCGACTGGTTCTCCGACGCTCTTTGGCACAAGGAGTACATCGGCGTGAACGGCGGCACCAAAAACATGAAATACGCCGCGTCGGTAAGTTATCTGGGCGACGACGGAGTAATCGCGATGAGCAGTTACAACATCTTCACGATGCACGGCAACACGTCGTTCAACATAACCAAGAATCTCGTGGCATCGACCACGTTCGACCTGTCGCGGGCTAACAAGCATCCTCTGATAACGAACTATTTCAACTCGATAGGCCGCGGTATCATGATGGCTCCTACGCATCGCGATTTCGACGACGACGGCAACTGGGTTACCGGCGGCACGAACAAGAACCAGCAGACCGCCGCATTCTACGAGCGTTTCTACGACCGTGAAATGGCGACGACCCGCATGACCGGCAACTTCAATCTCAAATGGACTATCGCAAAAGGGCTGACAGCAACTGCCCAGTACGCCATATTCAACGAGAACTACCGGGGAAGTTACTATGCCCACGGTGCGGACGGCGATACGCCGAACTTCGTATCGACGACCCGTTCGACTACCGAAACCCGCACACAGACAACACGCGACTCGTTCACGGCGTTCCTCAACTACAACCGCACGTTCGCCGAGAAGCACAACATCAACATCACGGGCGGTTACGACTACATGAAGCAGCATTACTGGTATCTGACCGCATCATCGACAGGCTCCGTATCCGACAAAGTGCCTATTCTCGATTCAGGCACGTCGTTCACGGCAAGCAACAAGGACGAAAAGCAGGTGCTCATCTCCTATTTCGGGCGTGTGAACTACGACTACGGCGGACGCTACATCCTGTCGGGTACGTTCCGTGCCGACGGTTCGTCGAAATTCGCCAAGGGCAATCAGTGGGGCTACTTCCCTGCCGGTTCGCTCGCATGGGTCATCTCGGAGGAGCCTTTCTGGGACGTATCGAAGACCAAGATGAACACCTTCAAACTCCGTGCATCCTACGGTCAGACGGGCAACAACGGCATCGGACTTTACGACACCTACGGCGCATTCTCGACAGGCGTCTACGAAGGTCATCCCACCCTGCTGCCGACCACCATGCAGAATGCGGGCATGAAATGGGAGACCACGACGCAGTTGGATGTCGGTTTGGACATGGGATTCTTCAACGACCGTCTGCGGTTCGTCATCGATTACTACAACAAGCGCACCGACAACATGCTGTTCTCGATTACGCTGCCGGATACGGGTTCGCTCAGTTCGGTAAAGGCCAACGTGGGAAGCGCGCGCTTCTACGGATTCGAGGTCGAGTTGAACTCGGTGAACATTCGCAAGAAGGATTTCACATGGACGACGAGCATCACCTACTCCTACAACAAAAACCGCGTTCTCAAACTGCCTGACGAGTACAAATACACCGACATAAACGGCAAGGAGGCATGGCGAATCGGCGGTTACACGATGAGCGAGAGCGGATACCGGTTCGGAGGCACTGCCGTCGGCGAATCGCTCGGACGAATCTACGGCTACAAGATTTCGCACATCATACAGACCGGTGCCGAAGCCGACGCAGCCCTGTACGACACGCAATCGCACGGTTATCGCCGCAGCGACGGACAGTCCATCGCCGGGCGCAAGGATGCCGGCGACTACGAATGGAGCAACCGCCCGGGGTCGAAGCGCATGGCGGACGGCAAAGAGCAAATCGACACCGAAGATATGTACGAACTCGGAAACGTGATGCCGCACTCGGTCGGAGGCATCAACAACACTTTCCGCTACAAGGGTCTGACCGTATCGGTATATTTCGATTTCGCACTCGGACACTCGATTTACAACTACATGAAATCGCGTTTCTTGCAGAACACTCTGGGCAACTGCAACTCGAACCTCGACAAGATGGTTTACGACTGCTGGACGCATCCGGGAGACAAGAACGCGAAATACGCACGGTTCTTCCCTAACGACCCCGATTTCGGAAACCGCAACTTCTCGCGCTGCTCCGATTTCAACGTCGAACGGGCAGACTATCTGTGTCTGCGCGACGTTTCGATATTCTACGATTTGCCGGAGAGATGGACGCGCAAAATCGGCATCAAGAAAATCACGGTCGGCGTAACCGGCAATACGCTCTGCTACTGGACAGGCGTCAGCGGCTCCATCAGCCCTGAAACAGGTATGGGTACAGGAGCCGGCGACAGCATGTATTCGAGCGTATCGACCGGAGCCAATGACAATTCGAGCATCGCTCCTCCGACCCGCAAGGTGCTGTTCAACGTCAAGATTACATTCTGATCGAAACGAGTCTAACCATTAAAAGGAAACAGATATGAAATACAAATATATAATCGGGGTTCTTCTGCTGGCGGCGACTGCGACGTCGTGCCACGGCGATCTCGACATCATACAGGACAACAAACTTTCCGCAAGCAACATGTGGAAGGATGCCTCCGACGTAATCACTTCGACGGACGGCATCTACGAACGTATGCGCGCCAACTTCGTTCAGTCGGACATCAACGTATTCTACTGGGGCGAAGCCCGTGTCGGCAACTATATGTGGGGACCGAGCCTTGAATCCAACGTACAGAACGGCAACATGATAGATGTACGCATGAGCACCATGAGCGCATCGACCGAGTCCGCTTCGTGGTCTGCTCTCTACACGACCATCGATCAGGCTAACGCCGTGCTCAAATACGCTCCGCGGGTTCCGATGAGCGATTCGGAGCGCAGTTACGCGATAGGTCAGGCTTCGTTCGCCCGCGCCTACTGCTACTTCTGGGCTGTACGGCTTTGGGGCGACGTGCCTTTGGTAATCGTACCTATCGAATCGACGACCCAGCCGGAGACCTATCCGGTGCGTTCGCCGAAAGCGAGCGTATATGCGCAGATTGAAGCGGACATTCAGACCGCTATCGACAATGCCCAGAATCTCGGCAGCGACAAATACTTCGCTACAAAGGATGCCGTGAACATGCTCAAAGCCGAATACGCACTGTGGATGTACTCCACTCAGAACGGCGGCGACTCCTGCCTCGAAATGGCGGATGAGGCTCTCGCCGACATCGGCATTTCGTCGGGCAGACTGCTGTCGAAATACGCCGACATATTCTCCCGCACCAACAAGTGCAACAACGAGGTCGTCTTCGCTCTGAACAACAATCAGACAGAGAAGATTCTCGGCGGATATTACCTGTATTTCTACATGCCGAGCAACCTTGTGGCATCCAAATACTGCCAGAATCCCGTACCGATAATCTCGACCCAGTGGTGGAGTTACTCGCAGAATTTCGTCGATATTCTGCGTGCGAGCAAGAACGACAACAACGACAGCCGAGTGGACTGCAACCTCGGCGACGGCGATTACGGTGCAGCGGGACAGAACATGACGTGGCCCAACAAGTTCCTCGGCGACATGTCGGGGGCTATCACGGTACTCGACTGCGATTTGATGTACTACCGTTATGCGCAGGCAGTGATGATGGATGCCGAATTGAAATACTACAAAAAGGATTATAAGGGTGCATTGAAATCTCTCAACATAATCGCCAAACGCGCATACGGCAAGGACGATTTCTACACCGATGCCTCGCGCGACGCCGTACTTCAAGCATTGACCGACGAATATTTCCTCGAATTCCCTGCCGAAGGCGTAATCTGGTGGGCGTTGATACGTCTCGACAAAATCTGGGACTACAACCCGTCGTTGAAGGAGAAGCAGACGCTCAATCCGAATATTCTGCTCTGGCCTATCACTGCATCGGCACGCAACAAGAACAACAAACTCACCCAGACCGAAGGTTGGAATTAGAAAACCGTTTTGAATTTATTCAACATCGTTTTCAATAAAACTTTATAAAAAACGAAGCAATGAAAAGCATAAAACAACTCAAATACATAATGCTATCGGCAGCGGTCGTGTTCGCGGCATCGTGCGAAAAGGACGATACCAAAGACATCGACATGACGACCCGCATCGGATTGTCGCCGGAGCAGGAGACATTCGCCGCCAACGGCGCCACCGAGTCGGGCGAAGAGAGTTTCGTCGGCATCGTAACCGTCGTTCACGGCAACAGGGTGAACGACATCGCATGGGATGCCGGGATTGCCGAACAGATAGATTGGGCGAGCGTCGAAAAGACCGTCATCACGTCCAATTTCAAGGAGACCCACAGCGGCAGCGTTCATCAGATTCACGAAACGGGCATCGAGGTCAAGGTTCTGCCTAACAGCGAATACAAACGCACGTTCACCGTCGAGGTTCGCACCGCCGACGGTACGGTCGCTCCGTTCGTCTTCACCCAGACGGGCGAAAAGGCGGATGCTGCGGTATCGACCGAAACCGAAGATATCGAGTTCGTAGCCGCAGGAGGCTCGGAGGAGATAGTCTACACCACCAACATGGGAGATGTTTACGACTTCGCCGTCGAATACGGCGAATCGAGCCGCGACTGGCTCAGTTGGCATGCCGACGAGGCGGGCAAGGTTACGCTGACGGCGGCCAAATGGACTGACAAGGAGAACATCCGTACCGCGACATTCACCATCATAGTTGGCACCGACGCGACAAGCAAGGCGACCGTCGATATTCCGGTCGTCCAGTTGGCTGCCGACGAATACTACTACATGTACGGCGAATCGTGCAACGGTCTTGCCATCGGAAACGCAATCCAACTCGAAAAGAGAAGCACGGGCATTTACACGGGCGAATCCTACTTCATGACTGCCGACGAAGGCAGGAATCCTGTGATGCTCAATCCGGATTCCCGAAACCTCGTTTACCCTTGCTTCGCACTCGCAGCCGACGGTTCCGTCGTCGAAGTGGCATCCGCCGATGCGGCTCTGCCGGCAGGTCCTGCAATCGATATCGACGGACGCCGCAAGATTACCGTAAACATGACCGAGCGCAAGTGGTCGTGGGAGCGCATCACGGTTCAGAACTGCATGCCGGATGAGGAACTCGCCAAATACAAGACCAAATCGTTCATCGCCCGCGACGGTTCGATGAAGACATGGATGATAGAGTTCGTTCGCTGGGACGGCGGCGACATCCGTCCTAAACTCGGTTCGCCTATGGTCGCTACCGCGACCGGTGCCGGTGCGGCAGGAACGGGCGGATATGCTGCGGCGAACTTCCCTTCGTCGTGGGACGACGCATCCAAACTCAACATGGCATACGAGACCACCGAAATCGGAGGGCAACTCGTCGGCACGAACGAACACGGACGCATTTACGCATTCTCCGAAATCATTACCGGAAATCCTACTGCCGGCGTAGGCATCGCCCGTTACGAACCGCTTCCGAGCGGATATACCGAGGGCTGCGAAATCATCGATGCCGTAGGCGACCGTTATATTATCGAGCATCTCGACCACAAGAAAGCCGACACGTTCTCGGGCGACAATGCTGCCGACGAGGAGGCTCACCCGACGCTGAAGATGCAGATTCAGGGCATCTGCCCTTACGGCTGGCATATCGCCAACACTGCCGACTGGCTCGACATCGCGTATGCGGCATCCAAGGCTTCGGCAGGGCACACGTTCCCAATCAGCGAAAGCAAGGTTACCTACAAACAGTTCTCCACTGTAAGCGGCTCCACATCGTCGGGCGACGTACCTGACGCACCTCGCGGCATCGGCAACTTCGGTGCATGGCTGCGCAACAACAAGTACTGGACGGCAGGCAATATCTCCGACGGTGCGGACGAATTCGGATTCGAGTACTATCCGCTCGGCTGGCGTTACATGACGCAAGGCTTCCAGTGCGCGGGAACTCGTGCGCAGGTATGGATTCCGCTCTTCTACTCCGATGCGGCGACATTCCGCGTCAATGTCTTAATCAACAATGCCGTAACGTCCGCCGAAATGGCGAACTTCGACAACGGGCAGGCCATCGCGCCGTTCCGCTGCGTAAAGAACTACAAAAAATAAACCGGAGGGCATAGCAGGTGCGGAACACGCAGTTCCGCACCGACGATGCCCGACAAAAAACGACTGAACATGATAAAGAAAATATCGATACTGTTAATGGTCGCAGCGACTGCCGTATTCGCTGCAAGTTGCGAAAAGGACAACTGGCCGGACCAGCCGGACTGGAGCACGATAACGCCGCCGGACCAGCCGACGGGTCCGAGCGAAAAACCGTCGGAATGCGACAATATCGTCGTCGCCCACCGCGGAGGCTCGACCGAAGCCGGAGCAGCCGCTCCCGACAACTCGATAGCCGCGCTCATATACACTATGGAACTCGGGTGCTACGCCTCGGAGTGCGACATCTACTGGACGAAGGACAACAACATAATCGTCGCCCATGCCGACAGTCAGTGCCGCATCAACGGTCTGCACCCTTGGGAGGCGACAATCGACGAAATCCGCAAACGCGGCAACCTCTCGAACGGCGAGCCTGTTCCGACGCTCGAAGAGTATATCGACAAGGTGATGGAGAAAAAACCGGACGGTACGTCATACAGCACACGTCTGTGGCTCGACATCAAGAACATCACCGTTCCTTCGACGCTGACCCAGTACCCTATCGCCGCCGCTCAGCGCGCATGCGAAATCATCGTGGAAAAGGGTGCGCAGGATTTCGTCGAATTCATCTGCACGGGCAATTCGATAGTTATGGACGCATCGTTCGCGGCTGCCAACAATGCCAAAATCAATATCGGCTGGATGGCCAACCGCGCCGTAAACGAATACACGTCGCGCGGCTACAAATGGGCGAACATGTCGCTGGAATACATGAACGACGGTACGCACACCGGAGCGCGCACAATCAAGGAGTTCACCGACAAAGGCATTGCGTTCAGCGTCTACAACGCCGATACGGAAACGGACATGAACTACTACCTCGGTCATTCCGACAAAATGAAAGCAATCTGCACCAACTATCCGAAGAGGCTGCTGGACAAATACCGTGCATCGAAGAAATAGCGAATTTTAAACCCTAAACCACTTACAGACATGAACAAAACACAATCTGTCCGCAACGTGCGGCACCGCGCCTATGCACCGCCGTCGCTCCGAACATGCGAATGCGTAACCGAAAGCGGTTTCGCGCAATCATCCGATTTCGACAACCTCGATTTCGACAATCGCGACGAAGAGTAAACCCCAAAATCGATGTTACGACCATGAAAAAACTTTTATTCGCAGCGGCAGTCGCAACGATGCTTGCGGGCTGTTCCAAGGATTTGACATCCGACACGACAATAGACAAAAACATCAACGACAGCGAAATCGATTTCCACGGCGGCATCGCCATCGAGGCTTCGGCAGGCGAAACGACGCGCGTAACGGTAGACGGCGATACTGCATCGGCGACAAGCCGCATGGCTTGGGAGGCAGGCGACGAAATCATCGTCGCTTACGACGGCAGGACATACGTATACGTGGCACAGAATGCGGGTGCGACATCCACTTTCGCGCCGAAAGATGCCGACAATGCCATTATGGCAATCGACCCTGCACAGGACGTAGCGGCATTCTACAACGTCGCCGAAGTCGATGCGGCAGCCAAAACAGCGACATTCGGCATAGCCGCCGAACAGCACGAGGGCGAGGCATCGAACAAACTGCCCCTCTGCGCTTACGACGAATCGGCGAGATATGCCGACGGAAAAATCCTGCTTACGATGAAACCGCTCGCATCGATAGTCGAATTCGAGGTGAAATCGTCCGCCGACTGGAATGCCGACGCACTTTCGCTCGCTCCGTCGGCTCGTGCGGCATTCACCGGCTATACGAGCGTCGAAAATGCCAAGGTCGATCCCCGCTCCGGCGAAATCGATCTCGCATCGGCAGACGTATCGAATGAAGCGATACGCGTCGCTTTCGGCGGGATGAAGAATTTCAACGGCTCGAAGAACGTTCAGGCAGTCGTCGGTGCGGCATGTTTCGGCGGCATCCCCGAGACGGTCGAAGGCGCATCCGCATATGCGGGCGGAGCGGTCGTGAAACTCTACAAGAACGGTCGCGAGAACTTCCGCCGCACGATTTGGACGGCCGAGGAGAAACTCGTCGATTTAACGACCGGACGCAAGCACGTATACCAGCCTCTGGCCGACATTCTGGCAGGACACCGCAACGGCATCTCGACTGCCGACGACATGAAGGCTTTCGCCGACGAGATAAACAATGCGACGGAGACTTTCCCGGTCGGCACGGGATTCTGCAACGAGGACGGAACGGTCGTTCTCAACAACGACATCGACCTTTCGGCATTCGACAACTGGACGACCATGGGCTATAACGGCGACGGTTCGCTGAACGGTGTCGAAATCGTTTTCAACGGCGTGTTCGACGGACAAAACAATACTGTTTCGGGACTGAACATAGTGCACCGCACCTATTCGCACCCTATCGAATACACGGATGCGGCAGGTGTCGTGCAAACGGTATACAACAACTGCGCAGGTCTCTTCGGAGCGATAAGCGACGATGCCGAAATCATGAATCTTACGGTCGAAGGCACTATCCTCGAAGACTACACCGACCCTAACGGCACGTGGTCTTACGCAGGAGGAATCACGGCGCAGATGTACGGCGGAACGATACGCAACTGCACAAGCGAGACAATCGTTTCGGTCGGTGCCGGATCGTCGGCCAAGACCCGTATCGGCGGTATCGCAGGCCGCATAGCGGCTTCGCACGGAGACTGCCGTATAGAGAACTGCACCAACCGCGGCAATCTGAACATCGCATTCCCTGTCTACAAGGCGCAGCAGGCTATCGTCGGCGGCTGTTTCGGCATCATAGCAGACGACGCGGCAGGCAACACGATATCCGTTTCCGGCTGCTCCAACCGCGGCGAGATAACACTGACCAATTCGGGCAATGATTCGTATGTCGGAGGCATCGTCGGATACGCTACCCGCGCGAAGGGCATCGACGGCACACTCGACAATCTCCGCAACTACGGCAAGGTAAGCGGCGGCGATACCAGCGGCACGTCATTCTATGTCGGCGGCATTGCGGCACGCATAAACTATCACACGTTCACCGACTGCGTGAATGAAGCCGGTGCGGACGTCTCGTTCATAGGGGCGGCTGCAAGCACGACCGAAATCGGTGTCGGCGGAATCGTCGGCGTAACCAACAATGCGAACAATACTGCGACTGCCGTAATCGAGAACTGCTCCAACCATGCGGCGGTATCGATTCCGAAAACCGTCTGCAAAGCCGCCTACGTGGGAGGCATCGCAGGCTATCTGCGCTACCGCGCCGAACTCAACGCTTGCGACAACGACGGCACGGTTTCGCTCGGCGAAGCCACGGGACAGGCATTCACGGGGGGAATCGCAGGCAAAGTAGGCGTTGCGAGCATCGGCACGGCAGACGGCATTCTGATATCGGATTGCACAAACAGCGGCGAAGTCATGAGCGCCTCCGCATACACTGCCGGCTGGGACTACATCGGCGGTATCGCAGGCGCACTCTACGGAGGCACCAATGTTGCGGAGAGCGACGGTTACGGCATCACCGTGTCCGGCTGCATAAACAACGGCACAGTCCGCATGCTCGACGACGTGAAATCGAAATATCGCGGCGGAGGAATCACCGGACTGACCAATCGCGCCAACGTGCTGTCATGCACCAACAACGGCATCGTCGTTATCGACCGCACATCGGCGGTATCCGAACATCTCGGCGGAATCGTCGGATTCTCCGAAAACAACAAATCGGCAATCGGATCGTGCATCAATGCCGGAACGGTATGCTGCACGCAGAAAACCACCTACGAAAACGGCAGCGTAACGTCGAACATCTATGTTTCGCTCGGCGGAATCCTCGGCAGCGGAGGCGGAGCGAAGGTAACCATCGACAACTGCACGTCGAAAGGCGACATCCTCATGGCCGCTTCCGACTGCGATCATCAGTATCGCGGCTCGATAAGCAGCACGCCGACAAACGGCATCGTGATAAGCAACTGCAAGGTCGGCGGCAGAGTCGGCGTGGTCGCAGCCGGCTCGGAGACTTTCACACCCGACGAAACGGCTACTCACGCTCTCAACGACACTGTCGGCGACCCTTATTACTGGGAGTCGTGGATAATAGGCTACAACAGAGTTCCCGAATATTCGAACAACTCGTTCTATACCGGCAGATAAGCCGGTGCGACAACTGCGAAAAGGCATCCGTTTTTCAGGCGGATGCCTTTTTTCGCTATATTTGCATCCATGAAACCGGCAACAGGCAATATCGAATCGCACCCGCTCGAACCCTTTCTTCCGCAGAATGCCGTCATTCTTATGCTCGGCAGTTTCCCGCCCAAACACGAACGTTGGTCGATGGAGTTCTTCTACCCGAATTTCAACAACGACATGTGGCGCATAATGGGGTTGCTCTTCTGCGGCGACCGCTCGCATTTCGTCAGGGCTGACGCCAAAAAGTTCGACCGCGAAAAGATAGTCGGATTCTGTCGCGAAAAGGGCATCGCCCTGTTCGACACCGCGACGAAGATACGGCGATTGAAAGACAACGCCTCGGACGCATTCCTCGAAATCGTAACGCCGACCGACATAGGCGCGCTGCTCGCACGCATGCCCGAATGCCGGGCGATAGCGGCAACGGGGCAGAAAGCCGCCGAGACGCTCGCCGCCGGATTCGGCTGCACGGTCCCCGCCGTCGGAGGGTCGGTCGAAACGGAGTTCGCCGGACGGCGCATCGCTCTCTACCGCATGCCCTCGTCGTCGCGAGCCTATCCGCTGCCGCTCGACCGCAAGGCGGAAGCGTACCGAACGATGTTCACCGCCGAGAAATTATTGTAAAAACCGTCCGAATACGGTACCTGCGACTGCCTGCCCTATTCGGCAGGCAGCGTCATTCATTGCAGCAGTTCATTCGCCCTGTTCCAATCGACCATGTCCCAATAGACATCGACGAACTCGGGACGACGGTTGCGGTAATCGATATAGTAGGCATGCTCCCACACATCGAGCGCAAGAATCGGACGCAATCCTCGGCGCATGGGATTGCCGGCATCGGGTTCAGTCAGAATCGACAGCCGCCCGTCCTTATCCTCGACGAGCCACACCCATCCCGAACCGAAAAGTCCGTTTGCAGCCTCGGCGAACTGCTTTTTGAACGAGTCCACCGAACCGAAATCGCGGGCAAGCCGTTTGGCGAGCCGCTTCGGAACCGGTTTGGAATCGGGAGTCAGCCCATTGAAGAAAAATATATGATTCCACGTCTGCGCGGCATTGTTCAACAGTGCGCCGTCCGGTACGGTCATAATAATCTCTTCGAGCGGCATATTTTCGTATTCCGTTCCCCCGGCAAGGCGGTTCAGATTGTCCACGTATGTCCGCAGGTGCTTTCCGTAATGATACTCCATGGTTTCGCGGCTCATCCTCCCGTCGAACGCATCGAGGGCATACGGCAATTCGGGCATCACGAAAACTGTCTCGCCCACTGCGACAGCGGCAGGTCGGACCGTATTTTCCGATACCGATTCGGTTCGGGAGTTATGCATATAGACATACCCGTTCAGATACGTAGCGAACAGAAGCCACAACATGTATGGAACGAACAGCCATGCGGCTATTTTGCGGCGACCGGCGGCATATACTATATATGTGAATACCAGTACGTCGAGTATCAGTATGTCGATAAGTCCGAGCAGCGGATTGCGCATCGCGAAAAACAGGACGCTCCACATGAAATTGACCACGAGTTGCAGAATCCACAATCTCGCCACGCTCATGTCTCCGCGCGCGAGCAGAGTGCCTATCGAAATGCCGATCAACAGATATAAGATGCCCCATGCAATGGCGAACGCCGCGCCCGGCGGTGTCAGCGGCGACTTGACGAGGGTCGGGTACCACTCTTCGAGAGCCGACGACTGGACGTATGACGACAGCAGCCCGACGGCGAAACACAACATGACGGGGATAAAATAGGCAAGAAATTTTCTCATGGCAGACAGTTATTTTTTTCTCGAAAGCAGACGAACAAATTCCGTTCCAAGAAAAAAAAGTGGAACTGGTCTTATAAATTATAGAACATGTTTTACTCGTTCCGCCTGTGTCGTCTTGACAAGATTCGTGATTGACGACCCTGCCGCACCCGTTCGCCGCTGCCGCAAACGCTGCGGCACGATACTGAATTAACGCGAAACGGCAGCATCGAAAGATACTGCCGTCATTCGCCCGGGTGGAAGATGGGATTCGAACCCACGACCTTCGGAACCACAATCCGTCACTCTAACCAGCTGAGCTACATCCACCGTTTGGATTCGGTTTCCCGAATCGGTGTGCAAAAGTAATACGTTTTTTGTTTCTCTCCAAATTTTTCCGATGTTTTTTGGAGAAAGAATCGATGCCGCCCCGCGTTGCGTCCGTACGAAAGCGATAACGGACACTACCCGCATCATGAAGAAATTCGGATTTAGCATCGGTATTCCGAATTATGTCGTATATTTGCAAATGATAAAATATGTTCCGCCGCGGAACGTTTTACGTAAAAGGCTTCGTAAGCAAATGAACATTATAAAGATTATTTTTGCCAACCTTGTCGCGGGCATACGTCGCAATCCGCTGACTTTCGTGGCGATACTGCTGCTGATTATGGTCGCGCCATGGCTTTCGGGCATCATTGCGCTGTTTTTCGTCGCGATGCTGTTCGTCGCACTCTTTTCGTGGTTCTCGATAATTTGGAGAGTTCGCGATACGCAGCGGCGCATGAATCGCGAGTTCGACAACGCCCGGCAGAACCGGCAGCGGGATTACGACCGCAGAGGCACGAAAGAGGGCGACGTTACGGTAGTGAAGACCGAGCAGTCGCGCAAACGGGTAAGCGACGACGTAGGCGAGTATGTCGATTTCAAGGAGGTGAAAAACGATTCCGAATCGTAAGCAGAGCAGGACGATACGCAATCGGCTGAAACAAAAAAAGACAGAAAAGTGCTAAAATTTTTCGAACTCATAGGCAGATACTGCATCCTGATGGGCAAAGTCTTCTCCCGTCCGGAAAAAATCAGCATCTATCGGCGGCGCGTCGTTTTCGAAATCGAGGCGTTGGGCATCAACTCAATCGGACTTACCGCGATAATCTCGGTATTCATCGGTGCCGCAATAACGTTGCAGATGTCCATAAGTCTCGAATCGCCGTTCATTCCGCAATATCTCATCGGTTATGCGACCCGCGAAACGATGACGCTCGAATTTTCATCGACGGTCGTCGCATTGATTCTCGCCGGCAAGGTCGGCTCGAATATCGCATCCGAGATAGGCACGATGCGCATCACCGAACAGATAGACGCGCTCGAAATCATGGGCATCAACTCGGCGTCGTATCTGATTCTGCCGAAGATAATCGCGACGGTGCTCTTCTTCCCGTTCCTGACGCTGCTCAGCATGATTATCGGCATCATAGGCGGTTATGCAATCGCCTGTTTCACCGGAATCATGGTGCCCGACGACTATGTCGAAGGTCTGCTTTACAGTTTCGTGCTGTGGGAGGTCATCTACTCGCTTATCAAAATCGCCGTATTCGCATTCATCATAACCTCGATTTCGGCATTCTGCGGCTACTATGCCAAAGGCAATTCGCTCGAAGTCGGTCGCGCATCCACGCGGGCCGTCGTAGCGAGTTCGATTACAATCATGATTTTCAATCTCATACTTACTCAACTCCTGCTGACGTGATACAGTGTGAACACATATTCAAGTCTTTCGACGGTCGAACCGTCCTCGACGACATATCGATAAAATTCGAAACCGGCAAGACCAACCTCATCATCGGACGCAGCGGTTCGGGAAAAACCGTGCTGCTGAAAACGCTCGTAGGGCTGCACGTCCCCGACTCGGGCGAAATCCGGTTCGACGACGTATGCTACACGTCGCTGTCGTTCACGGAACGCAAACGCATCCGCAAGGATATAGGCATGATTTTTCAGGGCGGCGCGCTCATCGACTCCTCGACCGTATACGAGAATGTCCGTCTGCCGCTCGACCTCTTCACCGACAAGAGCGAAGCCGAAAAGCGCGAACGGGTGGACTTCTGCCTCAGCCGCGTGAATCTCTCCGACGCGCACGGACTTTATCCCTCGGAACTGTCGGGCGGAATGGTCAAACGCGCCGCAATCGCACGGGCGATAGTGATGAATCCGCGTTATCTGTTCTGCGACGAGCCCAATTCGGGACTCGACCCGCAGACGTCGATTGTCATCGACAATCTGATTCACGGCATTACGCAGGAATACGGCATCACGACCATAATCAACACCCACGATATGAACTCGGTAATGGAGATAGGCGAGAAAATTGTATACATCCATCAGGGGCACAAGTGGTGGGAAGGCACGAAAGACGACATTCTGTTCGCGGACAATCGCGAACTCAACGATTTCGTGTTCGCGTCGGCAATGGCGAAACGTGCCAAGGCGAATATCACGCACAGGGGCTGAACCGAACGGTGTCCCGCATGAAAGAGAGCCGAAATTAAAATAAATTAAGATTTATTTGGTATTTATATACAAAGTATATACTTTTGCACGGCGTTATAAAAATAACAGATTAAACGGATTTCGTTTCTTAAACAATAAAAGTTAAAATTATGTCACAGATTAAGATTGGTATCAACGGATTCGGTCGTATCGGCCGTATGGTATTCCGTGCAGCCTGCAATCAGGCTGACAAGTACGATGTCGTAGGCATCAACGACCTTTGCCCGGTAGACTATTTGGCTTACATGCTCAAATACGACACCATGCACGGTCATTTCAACGGCACTATCGATTTCGATGTAGAGAAAAGCCAACTTATCGTAAACGGCAAGGCTATCCGCGTTACCGCAGAAAAAGATCCTGCAAACCTGAAATGGAACGAAGTTGGAGCCGAGTACGTAGTTGAGTCCACCGGTTTGTTCCTCACCGAGGAGAAGGCACAGGCTCACTTGGCAGCAGGCGCCAAATACGTCGTTATGTCCGCTCCTTCGAAAGACGCTACCCCGATGTTCGTTTGCGGTGTAAACACCGACACTTATGCCGGTCAGAAGATTGTTTCTAACGCATCCTGCACCACCAACTGCTTGGCACCTATCGCCAAAGTCCTCAACGACAACTTCGGCATCACCGACGGTTTGATGACCACCGTTCACTCGACTACCGCAACTCAAAAGACCGTAGACGGTCCGTCGATGAAAGACTGGCGCGGCGGTCGTGCCGCTTCGGGCAACATCATCCCTTCGTCCACCGGTGCCGCAAAAGCAGTAGGCAAGGTCATCCCTTCCCTCAACGGCAAACTCACCGGTATGTCGATGCGTGTTCCGACCCTCGACGTTTCGGTTGTGGACCTCACCGTAAACTTGGCTAAACCGGCTAAATACGACGAGATTTGCGAGGCTATGAAGAAGGCTTCGGAAGGCGAGTTGAAGGGTATTCTCGGTTACACCGAGGAGGCTGTCGTATCGTCCGATTTCCTCGGCGATCCGCGCACTTCGATTTTCGACAAGGCTGCCGGTATCGCTCTTACCGACACGTTCGTAAAGGTCGTTTCGTGGTACGACAACGAGTGGGGTTACTCGAACAAGGTTCTCGACCTCATCTCGGTTATGAAGGCTTACAACAAGTAATCCTTTCAATAAAGTTATTCGGCGGTTCTCGGAAACGGGAACCGCTTTTTCGTTACCGAACCTCACCGACAGGATTACTTGTTGTATGCCTTCGGCGCATGTTACACACCCCCTCTTTCTGTAAAGGGGGGGGGCAGGTAATATAAGTAATATAGGTAGTATAGGTAGTATAGGAGACAGCCTATTCTACCTATTCTACCTATTCTACCTATTCTACCTATTCTACCTATACTACCTATTCTACCTATATTCTTTCTGCTGTTTCCCGGCTGTAAGAGCCAC
>CAYRSF010000034.1:0-23961 GCA_964427035.1 uncultured Alistipes sp. | reverse complement strand
CTTTTTCCAAAGCCGGAGCCTTAGTGTCGAGGTGCGGACCTTAGGCATCCCCGACCGCGTCATCGAACACGGCACCCCCGCCGAGCTGTACCACATCTGCGGCTACGATGCCGAGGGCATCCTTTCAGCCATAAAGTCGTGGTGTCAGAAAAGGTAAAAAATCAATAATCATGTTTGGCAGGATTCCTGCACCCGCACCCGAGAAAAAGAAATCGGTGAAAAATATGCTTCTACTCTTTCTGTTGGGTATCGTAATCGTCGTGGCGGGATATATCTTCCTGCGCAGCGTGGGCAATCCGGTCGACCGGCACACGGTAGCCTCGCTTGACAGCAACTCTCTGTTAGGCACCTGGTACGAGCTGGCCCGCTTCGACCACCGCTTCGAGCGGGGGCTGCAAAAGGTGTCGGCCCGCTACACCTTGCAGGACGACGGCACACTGCGCATAGAGAACAGCGGCTATGACCCCTCGTTGGGGGCGCGCCGTACAGCCGTCGGAAAGGCGAAGTTCACCTCCGACCCAGGACGGCTGCGGGTCTCCTTTTTCTGGAAGTTCTACTCCGACTACAACATTTTGGAGCGTGGGGCGCAGGGGGAGTGGATGCTTGTCGGAAGCCGCTCGCCGCGCTATCTGTGGATTCTCTCACGTACCCCGTCGCTGCCTGCCGCCGAGCTGGCCTACATCTTCGAACGGGCCCGCGAACGGGGCTACGACACCAGCTGTCTGATCTTAAGGGACCAGGAATAGCCCCGCGCTATCCCGCTACCGGGCAGGGGATTCCGAGGGCCTCCACGCGGTCGGCAATCCGGCGCAGCTCCTCCTTCTGTACCTTCTCAAGCGTCTTGCAGGGCGTATCGCGGTCCAACGAATAGACCATGACTTTGCGGGGACGGATGCGTTCGACAAGGCGCAGCCAGGCCGCAATCTCCTCCTCGGTGGTGTTGTCAACCCGGCGGCCGTTGCACTCGCCGCGCAGGAACATGGTCTGCAAGATCATCTCGCCGCCGAAGCCGCACAGTTGTTCGACAACCCTCTCAACGGAGTACGCACCCACGGGATGGTTTATCGCCCGCGCGGTCTCGTCGAAAGCGGAGTCGAGTTTTAAGATGTTGTTGTCCACACGTTTGAGGGCGCGGACTACCTCGGGGCGGTGGAGCTGCGTGGCATTGCTCAGCACCGAGACCTGCGCCGTGGGGCATATCGCATCGCGCATGGCGAGTGTGTCGTAGATAATGGATTCGAAATCGGGGTGCAGGGTCGGCTCGCCATTGCCGGCAAAGGTAAGCACATCAGGCGGCGTACCCTCCTCAACCATCTTTTCGAGTACCTGCAACAGCCTGTTTCTCACATCCTCGCGGCGGTTGAAGCGACGCTCTCCGGGATGCTCTCTGTTCCAGCCGCATTCGCAATAGATGCAGTCGAACGAACACAGTTTCGACTCGACGGGCAGGAGGTTAACGCCGAGCGAAAGTCCCAATCTGCGCGAGCGCACGGGACCGTAGACGATATCGTAATAGAGTGAAGTCATGGAACAAAATTAGAAAATTTTTCATCCACCTGCTGTAAAATAGCTATTTATTTTTCATAACTCCTCAAAAAAATTATACCTTTGTATTTCCGAAACGACTGTTAAAGAACAAACTTAAACTTAAATTTCGAATACGATGGTAGATATTTTCGAACGTTTAGAGAAGAATGCCGGCGGTCCCATCGGTCAGTATATGGCCTATGCCCACGGTTATTTCGCATTCCCCAAGTTAGAGGGTGAAATCGGCCCCCACATGCTTTTCCGCGGCAAGATGGTTCTGAACTGGAGCCTGAACAACTACTTGGGCCTGGCCAATATGCCCGAGGTGCGCGAGGCCGATGCCAAAGGTGCCGCACAGTTCGGTATGGCTGCCCCGATGGGTGCCCGCATGATGAGCGGACAGACCAAGTACCACGAACAGTTGGAGCGTGAATTGGCCGAATTCGTCGGTAAGGAGGATGCCTTTCTGCTGAACTTCGGCTACCAGGGCATGATCTCTATAATCGACTGCCTTTTGACCCCGCGCGACGTAGTGGTCTACGATGCCGAGGCTCACGCCTGCATCATCGACGGACTTCGCCTGCACAAAGGCAAGCGTTTCGTCTATGCCCACAACAACGAGGAGTCTCTCCGTCTGCAACTGCGTCATGCGACCGAACTCGCCGACGAGCAGAATGGCGGCGTACTGGTCATCACCGAAGGCGTCTTCGGCATGAAGGGCGATCTCGGATTCCTCGACGTAATCGTAAAGGCTAAAAAGGATTTCAAGTTCCGTCTGCTCGTGGACGATGCTCACGGTTTCGGGACGATGGGTCCCGGCGGTCGCGGTACGGCAGCGCATTTCGGCGTCGTAGACGGCGTGGACGTGCTTTTCAACACTTTCGCCAAGTCGATGGCGGGTATCGGCGCATTCGTTTCGGGTCCGCGCTGGCTCATAAACCTTTTCCGCTACAACATGCGTTCGCAACTCTATGCCAAGTCGCTTCCGATGCCTATGGTTATCGGTGCGTTGAAGCGTTTGGAGTTGATTCGCAACCATCCCGAATTCCAGCAGAAGTTGTGGCAGATTACAAACGCCTTGCAGAGCGGTTTGAAAAAGAACGGTTTCGACATAGGCGTTACGCAGTCGCCCGTTACCCCGATATACATGAAAGGCGGCGAGCAGGAGGGAACGAATCTTATCGTAGACCTGCGCGAAAACCACGCTTTGTTCTGTTCGATAGTCATCTATCCTGTCATTCCTAAGGGCGAAATCATTCTGCGCGTCATCCCGACGGCAGCCCACACGATGGAGGACGTCGAATACACGATAAACGCATTCAAAGCGGTTCGCGATAAATTCGAAGCCGGCGTTTACCGTTCGCAGCCTATTCCGCACATGGCGGATCCGGATTTCAAAGTCCGATAGGTCTTCGTCTTAAAGAGCCTCCGGCACCGGAAAATTCCCGGTGCCGGAGTTTTTTTATAATAAAGTCTTTAAGGTCGTTAAAGTCTTTAATGACTTTAAGGTCGTTAGGGTTTTAGCGACTTTTCATTATCGTTCGCAGGATGCCGTCGGCATCGTAGCCGCACAATGAATAGAGTTGGGCGGGAGTACCCTGCTCGATGAACTCGTCGCCGATGCCCAGCGCATCGACTTTGACGGAGAGACCGTTGTCGTTGAAATACTTTATCACCGCTTCGCCCACACCGCCGCGCAGAACTCCGTCCTCGACGGTAATCACCCGTCCGTATTTCGAACCGACTTCGGCGAGCATCCGTTCGTCGAGCGGCTTGGCATAGCGCATATCGTAAACCGCGACACTCAACCCCTCGGCAGCGGCACGTTCGGCTGCATCGAGAGCGAATGCGCAGACAGCCCCTATGGCGAGTATCGCGATATCGCCGCCCTTGCGGAGCAGGCGTCCGCAACCTGTCGGCAACTCCTCGAACGGACGGTCGCGCCACTCCGCGCCCTGTCCGCAGCCGCGCGGATAGCGGATAGCGAACGGCAATCCGCTGCGCAATGCCGTATACATCATATTCCGCAACTCCCTTTCGTCGGAAGGAGCGGAGACAATCAGATTCGGAATGCAACTCAAATAAGCGAGGTCGAACGCCCCGTGATGCGTGGCGCCGTCCTCGCCGACTATTCCGGCGCGGTCGAGACACAGAACGACGGGCAGCCGCTGCAACGCTACATCGTGGATTATGCCGTCGTAGGCACGCTGCATGAACGACGAATAGATATTGCAGAACGGCACCTTGCCCGATGCAGCCAATCCCGCCGAGAACGTTACGGCATGGGCTTCGGCGATTCCGACATCGAAGCACCGTTCGGGCATCTCCGCCATCATTATATTCATCGAACAGCCGGTCGGCATCGCCGGAGTTATGCCGACTATGCGGTCGTCCGTGCGAGCAAGGTCGAGCAGAGTCTGCCCGAAGACATCCTGATAGCGGTCGCGTTTCGCTCCGCCGGAGGATATGCGCTCGCCCGTTTCGGGGTTGAATCTGCCCGGGGCATGCCAGACGGTGAGATTTTCCTCGGCAGGAGCGTAACCGTGCCCTTTCTGGGTAATGACGTGAAGCAGTTTCGGCTCCTTGATGTCTTTCAGCGAAGTAAGCGTGCGCACAAGCCCCACCACATCGTGCCCGTTCACACGCCCGAAATAGCGGAACCCGAAACTCTCGAACAGATTGCTGTTCTGCAACAGACCGTGTTTCACGGCATTGCCCATCTTGCGGCACATGTTGAGCAGATGCGGAGTTTGCGACAAAGCCGACCATACGCACTGTTTGAAGCGGTTGTAGTGTTTGGATGTGGACAGCCTCAACAGATAGCCGTTCAGTGCGCCGGACGACTTGTCGATGGACATGTTGTTGTCGTTCAGTATGACGAGGATGTCTGTATTCTTGCCTGCACCGGCATTGTTCATCCCCTCGAACGCCAGTCCGCCCGTCATGGCACCGTCGCCGATAACCGCCACGGCCTTGCGGTCTTCGCCGTCGAGCACGGCAGCCTTCGCCATTCCGAGCGCAGCCGAAATCGACACCGAAGCGTGTCCCGCCCCGAAAGCGTCGTATTCGCTTTCAGCCATACGCGGAAACCCGCTGATGCCGTTCAGACAACGGTTGCGGCAGAATGCATCGCGACGCGAGGTTATGATTTTGTGGGCGTATGCCTGATGTCCCACGTCCCATACCACCTTGTCGTAAGGGGTATCGTAAACGTAATGGACAGCGACGGCGATTTCGACGGCACCGAGACTCGAAGCCAGATGCCCGGGATTTTTGGCGCACTGTTCTATTATATACTGTCGCAGTTCGGCACAATAGCGCGGCAACTCCTCCACCGCCAGTTTTCGCAAATCGGCGGGAGAGTTTATACCGTACAAATATTTATATTCGATATGTGTCATACTCCACGCAGCAAAGATAGCAACTTTTTCCTTTCGTTGGACAGGTCGTCAGAAAGGATAGCCGACGCCGAAATTGAGCGACGTATTGCGCCACTTGAAATCGTGAATCCAGCGTTTGCCGGCAGGATTGTTCGGATTATGGAGTTGGATGCCCCAGTCCAAACGCAGAATGGCGAATTTGATGTCGATGCGGATGCCGATACCGGTATTGAATCCCAACTGCTTATAGAAATCGCGGAAATGGAACACCGAATCGTCGCCGTACTCCGTTCCGTTGCGTCCCATGTACCAGATGTTGCCGACGTCGAAAAACGTCGCTCCGTGGAAGATGCCCCATATCGGGAAACGGAATTCGAGATTGGCTTCGAGTTTCATATCGCCCAACTGCGTAGGATAGACCACGTTGGTCGGCAGTGCGGACGAGCCCGGTCCGAGCGTTCGAGGAGCCCAGCCGCGCATGCTGTTGCTGCCGCCGGAGTAGAACATGCGGTCGAACGGCATAGCCTGCGAATTGCCGTAAGCGACGCCGACACCGGCATAAATCCGACCGGCGAGAGCGGTAACCTCGCCGAGCATTATCTTGTGGCTGACGCTGAAATCGGCGCGGAAATATTGCGAATAGCGGATTCCGAGGATTTTATAGTAATCGGTTCCCTCGGCGGGTTTCGAAAACAGATGTTCCAGCCCGTCGAGCAGATTGCCCGCCAGTTCCCAGTTCAGCCGCACGGTCGTCTGGTTGCGCGTGGTCTGCAAGCGGGGATTGTTGTAGAGATACGAACCCGAGATGGATAAAATCAACTGCGACTGGTAACTGTGTTTCAGGTACTCGTTCTGCAACGAGTTGAAATAGTTTTCGTCGATATATCCGACATTCACCCAGTTGATGCTTATCGGGCGGATGACGAACGACGAATGGTTCATGTTGCGCCACGAGTACGACCACACGGCACTCGACAAATCGCGCCGATAGTAAGGGCGGTTCTGATAGTTGTACGAAATCTCGAACTGTGTCCGGGGGGCGACGACGCGGCTCAACGGCGATGTCGGGAATATCAGGAACCGCGGGAAAGACAACCCCGCCGACAGTCCGAACTCCATAGCATTGCGACGCGACGATTTCGGGGCTTTCATGTATTCATAACCGACCGTACCGACGAGTTCAAGCATTTCGGCACCGCGGAAAACATTTCGGTTCTGGTAACCCACCGACGCCTTTACGCCGTAGAAACTCGACGTCGTCGAGCCTTCCAGTTCGACCTTGACGCTCTGTTTGAGCGCCGGCGTACAGAGGATGTTGCAATCGACATAGCCTTCACGGGTATAATTCACCCGCGTGGAGTCGGATTTCGACATGTCGCCGCCGACGTATGTCAGAAAACTGTGCGGCGACACCGAGTCGGGCAGTTCGTCGAACACTATGCGCGCGCTCTTGAAATATCCCATCTGCATCAGATTGGAGTAGGCGCGCGAAACCTGCGAATAGTCGTAGATGAAGTTGGGGTACATCGGGATGGCCGGACGCAGCACCCGCGCACGGATATTCGGGCGTCTGCCCTCGTACATGACATTCAGACCGCGGTACGAAACCGTATCGAAACTGTCGTAATAGCGGTCATTGTGCAGTTTCGCCTCGGCGGCATTGTAATTCGGCACGATGTTTATGTTGCGCAGCCGGTAGACGGCGTTGTTGTCGTAAATCGCTTCGCCGCGATTGTTGTATCCTGCGAGATTCTGCTTGACAACGACCTTGACGCCGACCATATTGCTGCGGGTCAGCGTATCGGCGATATACTCTATGTTGTTTACCGAAAAGCCGTAATAGCCGCGGTCTTTCAGAAACCCGGCGATGCGTTCGCGCTCCTTGTCGAGCACCGAAATATCGAATATGTCGCCGACGTGCAACAGCGTATTGACGGTATCCGGCAGCAGAATCGGTTCGAGAAACCGGTCGCGGAAAACATAGGAGATGCGGTCGATGCGGTAAGCCCTGTTCTGCGTCAGCGAATAGGTAACCTTGGCACGTTTGCGCCGATAGGTCGTATCGACATCGTAGGAGACCTGCGAGGCGAAATATCCGCGGGAATCGAGATAGAGTTTGAGATTATCAGCCGATTTCTCAGTCAGCGACATGTCGAGCAGAACGGGAGCCTCGCCTATTTTGCGCTTGAAGTTGTTCCACCAGTTGGTCTTGTCGGGATTCGCGAGATTGTAGACCCACACATAGAAATTCGTACCCAGAAAATGTTTGTTCGGACGCTGCCGAACATATTTGCGCACCTCTTCGGCATCGATGCGCTCATCGCGGGGGACCGATTTGTCGCTCTCGATTTTCACCTTCTGCAACAGGTAAGATTCCTGCGGCAGACGGCGGGTAACATTGCACGACGAGCACAGGAGGCTCATCGCAGCAATGGCGAAAACGCACAGAATCTTTCCGTTCCTCGGCATCATATATCCGTTTTCAGAGTCTTCAAACAGTCGTCGTATGCCGCCTTTTCGTCGCAGCACACCTCGTCGGTAACAAATCGGAAATCGTTACCGCAAATTTCAATCCGTCCTTTGCTTTCATACGTGGCATTCCCTTCGAGCGTCGTATTCAGCCCGCCCTCGCGCGAGCATATGCACCTGACGGCACCGCCGCGATTGAGGACGTCGATACGCCGGTCGAAATCGCACCGGTCCGCCAAGGCCATAGCCGTCGCGCCCGACGTCATCGCCGTACCGCATGACGGAGTAATACCCGCACCGCGCTCGTATGTCGCCACGAAAATCGTGTTGCGGCGGCGCACCTCGACCAGACTGACATTCACTCCGTGCGGAAATATCCGCGGCAGGCTCTTGACCCGCTCGCCGAGCCGTTCGAGCAGACCGTAATCGATGCGTTCGACCTCGGCGACGACATGCGGATTGCCGACGCTCACCGCCGTAAACCGCAAATCGGAATCGAGTTCGGGAATCGGCCGCGCAAGGAATACGCCATCGGTGCACTGCATCGCGAAATCGTCGCTCCACAACCGCACCGGAATCCGCACCCCGAACATCGGAACCGGCAGCCGCAAGTCTTCATGGCGGGTGATAAGGTATTCCCGACCGCCGGACGCAAGGAAAAATTCGTCCCTGCCGACATAACCGGAGGCAAGACGGGCGATGCAGCGTATGCCGTTGCCGCACATTTCAGCCTCCGTGCCGTCGGGATTGAACATGCGCATACCGTAGCCGTCCTCTCCGCTGCGCACGAGAACGAGCAGTCCGTCAGCGCCTATGCCGGTTCTGCGGTCGCATGCACGCACCGCAAGCGCATCGAGCGCAATGCCCGACATGTCGCAGGCGACGGAGTCCGTCATCACGAATTCGTTGCCCGAGCCGTGGCACTTAATGAAGCCGATTTCCATACGAGAAAGCATATAATCGTTCAAAATTACGAATAATCGGATAATAATCCATAAATTTACACCTCAAAAAATTCAAAAACGGGAAAATGGTTGAAAAATTCATAAAGGCAGGCGATACGGCACTGCACATATGCGACTCTGAAAAAGGAGACCGAACGGTCGTTCTGCTGCACGGCTATCTCGAAAACATGCTCGTATGGGAGGACTTCGTACCGCTTCTGTATAAAAATGTCCGTGTCGTAACGCTCGACATTCCGGGACACGGCATTTCGGAGGTCAGGGGCGATGTCCATACGATGGATTATCTCGCCGACACGCTCGCGGCGGCACTCGCATCGCTCGGCATCGAACGCTGCTTCGTCGTCGGGCATTCGATGGGAGGCTATGTCGCACTCGCATTCTGCGAACGGCATCCGCAAATGACGGACGGCGTAATACTGTTGAGTTCGACGCCGAACGCCGACAGCGACGAGAAGCGCAAGAACCGCGAACGCGAAATCGCGCTCGTAAAGTCGGGCAAAAAGGAGTCGCTCGCCCGCATCGCTCCGGCAGCGGGTTTTGCGGCAGACAACCGCCGCCGAATGCAGCCGCATATCGACGACCTCGCCGAAATAGTGCACATGACCGAAGACGGCGGCATCGTCGCCCTGCTCAACGGAATGATAGGGCGCAAGGACATGAACGCAATGTTGCGAGAGTGCGGCAAACCCCAACTCTTCATCCTCGGCTGCAAGGACGAATACATAACGAACGACACGGCCGACCGCATGATTGCCGAGCATCCGCAGGCAGAAGTCGCAAGGCTCGCCGAATCGGGGCACATGGGGTTCATGGAGGAGCCCGAAAAGTGCGCCGCCGCAATTCTCGGTTTCGTTGCGCGGCACTGAAACGACGGATTATAATCCGCTGCTTTAAGGTCGCCCGACTTTTGTCGTGCGCAAGGTCGCGGCGATTTCGACCGCGGCAATGCGTCCGCTACCCTATCAGATATTTGGAGTGCGGCAAACAGGACAATATCCTGACCGCTATATATGAAACGGCAAAAGTCGCTGCGGCGATGAGCACGATTTTCAGCGGGTAATTTCCGACAAGCGGGTCGATGGCATCGAAACAGAACGGCAGAATCATCAAATGCACGAGATATATGCCGAAACTTTTGGAGGACAATTCGACCGCCGCGCGCGAGACCGCCGACGGAATCCGTACGGGAACCGCCCGAACGAGCACGAACATTCCGACTGTCATCGCGACCGCATTTACGGTGCACTGCCCCCACGACAACTCCAAATCCGCCACCGTCGCCGCCGTATCGAGCCGCATGCGGAACAGCAGCGCAGTAACGGCATATCCTGCGACGAGTGCCGAAATCGCGAACGCCATACCGGACGGCGAGACCGTCGGACGGTGAATCTTCATATATGCGCCCAACACGAAATACCCTACGAATCCGGTGAAATAATAGAGCATCGGGGTGGGATTCCAATAACATTCGCCCCATATTTCGGGAACGAACAGGTGAATGTATGGCAAACACGAGGCTATAATCCACAATATCAGCGCATATCTCATCTCGCGTTCGGATGCCGCCGCGACCCACGGCGAAAGTATCGGCGCAAGCAGATACAGACCGAGAAGCATATAGACATACCATAAATGTCCGACCTCGACTCCGAAATTGACCGGCGTACCGGCGATTTTCATTACGACATCGCCCCATTCGCAACGTCCGGTCGCAGCGAAAAACAGTGCGTACAGTACGCACCAAACCGCGAACGGAATGCCCACGCGCGAAAACCTGCGCCGCAGGAATTCGCCCGTCGGACGCCCGACAGGCAGCAGGAAATATCCCGACAAGACCACGAACAACGGTACGGCGCACCGTGCGACGGAGTTGAGCCAGCATACCCACACCGCACCGCAGCCGGAGAGCACTCCGCCGTCGGCACCTATATAATAATTCTCTCCCACGTGCGCCTGAATGACAAGGTAGCACGCTATCACCCGCAGCAAATCGAGCGGGACATTGCGACCGGCAATCGACATAACATTCGGTTTTTCAATCAATAGAATCGTTCGCTGTCATCGACGACCCCTTCGGCGGCGGCGAGAGCGAGCAAACGTTCGCGCTCGGCTTTCGGCGCGACGTTGCTGCGCACGACGAGCATATAGGAGTGGCGGATTTCGCGGCGCAGCGATTCATCCGACAATTCGCCGTCAAGACGTACGGAGTTCCAATGGCGTTTGTTGAAATGCCATGCGCCCGTAATCGCACCGCAGCGTTCGCGCAGCACGACGGCACGGTCGGGGTCGCACTTGACGACGAAATGCGACGGATCGTCGATGCCTATGACGGCGAACATCCGCCCGCCGACCTTGAAGACTATCGTTACGTCGTCGAACGGCAAAGTCTCCTCGACCTCGGGAAGCGACATGCAGTATTCGCGAAACTCAACTATATCCATACTGCAAAGATAATCTTTATCTCACAAAACACATTCATCGAAATACGGAAAATTTTTTCTTGCAACGATAATAATTTCCCGGATTGTTGTTGCCTGCTGAAATATTTTTCTTATTTTTGTATTGCTTAAAACGATATTTGTCTTGAACAATATATGTCTAACCATTAAATTCTTTATATCAAGAAACAGAAAATAAGCGAAATCCAAACATCGTAAAAGAAAAATTTGCAAAAATTTATGCTTACTAACCTTAAAAATTTTTTTATGAAACTTTTTTTACAAACCCAAACCGGTCGTAAAGTCCGTGCATGCGCCGCATTGTTCTGCGCTACTGCACTGACCATCACGTCGGCACAAGCACGAGAAGACCTCTCAGAACCGAATCTGCGGGGGGGGGAATTTTCGGAATTCGCTGCGGCAGATAAAGATGTCGTAGTAAAAGGCGTCGTCAAGGACGCCGCAGGGCTTCCGCTCATCGGTGTTTCGGTATACATCGAAGGCACCACCAACGGAACCACCACCGACGCTGCCGGTGCTTACACAATCTCAGCCGCACCCGATGCAAAAATCGTCTTCACCTACATCGGCTATTCGGACGTAGCGCAGACCGTCGATAACCGCACCGTTATCGACGTTGTCATGAAAGAGGATACCGAAAACATCGACGATGTCGTAGTCGTAGGTTACGGTACGCTGAAAAAGGCGCAGTTGGTCGGCGCCGTCGAGAATCTCTCGGGCGAAGCAATCGAAAGCCGCACCAACGCCAACGTTACCCGTTCGCTCCAAGGTATGATACCGGGTCTGAACATCATTCAGGTGGACGGCAAACCTAACCACGAAGGACAAATCTATATCCGCGGAGGTCAGACCTCCTACTCTGCCCGTTCGAAGGCGAGTTCGGGTAAAGGCGCAATCCGCTCGATCGGTCAGGGCGGCAGCGCACTCGTGCTCGTAGACGGCGTCGAGGGCGACCTTACCTCGCTCAACCCGGACGATATCGAAACCGTATCCGTATTGAAGGATGCCGCTTCGGCAGCCGTTTACGGCGCGCGCGGTGCATTCGGCGTAATCCTCGTAACGACCAAGAACGCGAAGAAAGACCGCATCTCCGTAAGTTACAACGGTTCGGTATCTGTCAATCAGCGTACGGTGCGCTGGGAGGACGAACTCGTTACCGACGGTCTCACGTGGCTGGACAACTTCGTCGAATTCTACACCAACGATACGAAAACTCCGACTTCGTCGGGCAAGGCTCCGTCGAACATCAACAACCGTTCGGACACCTATTCGACCGCATATCACGAGGAGTTCCGCAAGCGTTACACCGACCCGACCTACGAGAACTACAAGAATCCGTACGGTCTGACCGAAAAGGGCAACTACGCTTACTACGGCAGCACCAACTGGTACAAACTCTTCTACAAGGATCACTCGATAGGTCATACCCACAACCTGAGCATCAGCGGTGCGAGCGACCGCGCTTCGTTCGTATTGTCGGGCAAGTACTATAATCAGGACGGCATCTTCAAGGTAGGCAACGAGAATTTCGATTCGTACAGCCTCCGTGCCAAGGGCGACGTGAAGATCACCAAGTGGCTGAAACTCTCCAACAACACCAGCCTCTTCAAGAACAAGTACCACCAGCCGGCAGTTCCGGGCGGCGACCGCCACCCTATCGGACGCCAGATCGAGATGCGCGGTCAGGTCGTTTACACCCCTTACAACGAAGACGGCACTCCGACATTCTACGGAGCGGCTACCGGATACGACCTGATGAGCAAGGACCTCGTATATCAGGACGACGACAAGATGAATCTCTCGACTACGACGACGCTCACCATAGAGCCTATCAAGGACGTGCTCAAATTCACGGGCGATTTCACCTACAAGGCGATTCGCAGCAGCCGCATAAACGTAAGCCCTATCGCTTCGGGTTATTCGTCGGCTACGGGTATCGAGTCGTACAACAGCACTTCCTACAAGGAGGACAGTCGCTTCAACACCGACTACGTATCGTCGAACATCGTCGGAACATGGACGCCGAAACTCGGCAAGAACCACAATCTGAACGTCGTTGCAGGTTGGAACATCGAGAAGACCAACTATCGCCGCCTCTACATCAAGCGTCTTGGTCTGCTCTACGACACGATGCCTAACTTCGAGTGGATGGACAGCGACGAGTACACGATTAAGGACGGAGGTTACGACAAGAGCATGGTCGGCGCATTCGCCCGTATCAACTACACGCTCTTCAACCGCTACATCTTCGAGTTCGCTGCACGTTACGACGGATCTTCGCTGTTCCCGGTCAAACAGCAGTGGGGATTCTTCCCTTCGGGCTCGATCGGATGGCGCATTGCCGAGGAGCCTTGGATGAAGTGGTCGCGCAACTGGCTCGACAATCTGAAAGTCCGCGCCAACGTCGGTTCTCTCGGCAACGCATCCATCGACCCGTATTCGTTCCTCGAATTAATGGAGGCTAAAAAGTCGTCGATTCTGCTCAACGGCAAGAAAGTATACTACACCGATGCAGCATCGATAATTCCTAACTCTCTGACATGGGAGACCGTAACCACCTACGACATCGGCGTAGACTTCGACCTGTTCCGCAATCGTCTGTCGGGATCGTTCGACTACTACTGGCGTTACACCAACGACCTGCTCGTTACAGGTCCGGACTATCCGCAGATTCTCGGAGACGAATCGCCTAAGGGCAACTACGGTTCGTTGGAGACCAAAGGCTGGGAGGCATCCCTCTCGTGGCGCGACCAGTTCAAGGCAGGCGGCAAGGACTTCAAGTACAGCGTAAGAGTAAGCGTCTGGGACAGCCGCACATGGGTTAAGGACTTCTTCAACGCCAACGGCGACATATACAACTATTATGAAGGCAAGGAACTCGGCGAAATCTGGGGCTTCCGCACCGACGGCTACTTCCTCGACAATGAAGAGGCTGCCGCATGGGTGCAGGACAAGTTCCACAAGAACGGTTCGAACTTCCAGGCATTCGCCGGCGACCTCAAATTCATCGACCGCAACAACGACGGCAAAATCGGCTACGGCAAGGCTACGCTCGATGATCCGGGCGACTTGGACCGCATCGGTAACGCCGCACCGCGTTACAACTACGGCATCAACCTCGCTGCATCGTGGAACGGCATCGGTTTGAGCGTATTCATTCAGGGTGTCGGCAAGCGCGACTGGTATCCGAGCATCGATTCGGGACTGTTCTGGGGTATGTACAACCGTCCTTACGGCGAACTTCCGAAAATGCATCTCAAAGATGCTGTCCGCATGGATTACAGCACCGAAAACTGGAAAGTCCTCAATCCGGGCGCATACTATACGCGTCAGGTCGCTTACGCTGCCAACCGTAACGTAGGTCCTCTCTCTTACGAGAACGACTACTACTTGCAGGATGCTTCGTATGTCCGCATCAAGAACATCACCATCGACTACACATTCCCTCAGGCTCTGACCCGCAAGGCGCATATCGAGCGTTTGAGAATCTATCTCTCGATGGAGAACCTCTTCACTCACTCGCCGATGTACAAGCACACCAAGTTGTTCGACCCTGAGGTCATCGACTTCGGCGACACCGACTTCCGCGGCGAGGGCAACAATTACACGACCGGTCTGTCAGGCAACGGACAGGGTTACAGTTACCCTATGTTGAGAACCTTCACCGTCGGTCTGAATCTCACATTCTAATACGGAGGACAAGACTATGAAAAATACGATAAAGTTTATAAAACCGATTCTCGCCGCTGCTGTGGCATTGACCGGCGTTTCGTGCGAGAAATTCCTTACGGCAGAACCGTTCAACAAAGTAGAGACAAAAAATTTCTTCGTATCCGAAGATGACCTTGTACTCTACACGAACGGATTGCAAAACCATTACACTCCCGATGCCCTCGATGTAGGTATCGAAGGCGACCGCTATTGCGATTTCGTCTGCACCAAGACTTCGCAGGACTACAACCGTCCGGGCGTATGGGGTTCCAATAAGCAGGGCGGCTGGGACATCAGCAGTTGGAAAAACATCCGTCGTGCGAACATACTGCTCGACAAGATGGTAAACAGCAAAGGCAACATGCCGGAAGAAGTCTATAATCACTATGAAGGTGTAGGACGCTTTTGGAGAGCATATTTCTACTTTGCGAAAATGCAGACTTTCGGCGATGTGCCATGGGTGGATCACGCGCTTTCGTACAAGGAGGAGGACATTCTCAAAGCACCGCGCACCGATCGTGAGGAGTTATTCCACAATATCCTCGAAGATTTGGAGTTCGCATGCAACAACATGCTCTACAAAGATTACGAACATGTCGTCAATAAATATGTCGCTCTGGCCTTCAAGGCCCGCGCCTGCCTTTACGAGGGTACCTACCGCAAGTACCACAATGCAAATCCTTCGACCGGTCAGCCGTGGAACAACAAGTACGAGAAGTCGGAAGATATTCTCAACGAGTGCGTAGCCGCCTGCGAAGAGTTGATGAAAGCGGGTTTCGAACTTACCACAGGCAGACCGGAAGATACCCGGGAAGGCTGCTTTGCCAAAATTTGGCGCAACACCGACCTGCTCTCCAACAAGGAGTGCATCTGGGTTCGCGAATACGATATGGGACTGGCGGTAATGCACGAACTGACATGGCGTTTCAACTCGGGAACATACGACCAGCAGCCGGCTCCGACCAAGACTTACATCAATATGTTCCTCAAACTCGACGGTACTCCTATCGACGTACTGAACGACGGCGACAAGGTTTCGTTCACCAAAGAGTTCGACGGTCGCGACTATCGTCTTATCAACACCGTAAACCACGAAGGCTGGACCTATACCACGAACAACGGCAAAGTCGTGCCTAAACCTGCCAACATGAGTTCGTACACCTACACGGGTTACAACTTCATCAAGTGGAGCATGGAGCGCGAGGAGAACTTCTCGAAAGGACGCAACGACAACGATATTCCGATTTTCCGTTACGCCGAAGTTCTGTTGAACTACGCCGAGGCGAAAGCCGAACTCGGAAACGGTACGATCTCGGCAGATGACTGGGCAAAAACGGTTGGTGCTTTGCGTGTACGTGCAGGTATCGATGCTGATGCGGCAAACACCGTTCCGTCCGTTGCCGACCCATGGCTCGCAAAATATTACAGTTGCTCGCCTATATCGCTTACTCCTGTTCTTCTCGAAATCCGTCGTGAGCGCGTCTGCGAGTTGGGACTCGAACACCTCCGCCTCGAAGACCTCTATCGCTGGCACTGCGGCAATCTCGTAGTAGACCGCGATACCGACAACACGGGTTGGAGAGGCATCTGGGTAACCGAAGAGGAGGCGAAGACCGAATGGAAAGAGCCGGCAGAGGGCAGCAAAGACAAACCGAAAGCAATAGGCGGAGGTCTTATATTCAACGGCGACCGCTACATCTTCCCTGTAAAGCCGGATAAAGACCATAAGCCTGCAACCGGCAGGGGATTCGCAATCTCGAACAAGACGGCAGACAAGAACTACTCGTTCTCGGAAGGAAAATACGGTTACATCATCTACAACTACAAGTTGGAGTGGAACGACCGGATGTACGTTCATCCGATTCCGGATTCGGCTATGACGCTTAACCCGGATCTCGGTCAGAACCCGGGCTGGTAGGTCGAACGGCTCAATGCAATCTATCGAGAGCGTCCCTCGCAAAGGGACGCTCTCTTTTAGTTTCCGCACCGTACGCCGTGCCGACAATACGGGCATATAGACGGAGCAACCTTTTCCCCCGGCGACTCAACGGCGGCATTATCGAATAAAAAGCCGGCTCGTCATAACGCGGCAGCACGCTGCATCCTGCCGGCATACAAAGGGCTGTGTCGAATTGAATTCGACACAGCCCTTTGTCCTTAACGGTCTTAACTCTCTATTGCACCACTATCGCCGCGACCAACGCCATTCCCGACTTCTCGTTCAGCGCATGTACGAGTGCCTCGCGCTGCATCATCAACTCCTTGCGGATGACGCTCGACTGGACATGTACGTACAGCGTCCCCTTCACGAGCCTTACCTGCCGCGTCTGTGCAGCGATGACGGGACCGACGACCTGCCGCCACGTGTCGGGCAGCGAGCCTTCGGCGATTTTCGCCGCAATGTTCGGGCTTTTGAACAGTTCGTCGAGAAATGCCCCTATCGGGAGCGGTTCGATTCTTTTCATTGCAATACCTTTCCGTAGGTTACATCGAATATTTTGTGTCGGCAGCCGGTTTGGGCGAGCAGACGCTCCATGCGCTCCTTGTTGCAGTCGGTGATGACAATCTGCCCGAATCCGTCGCCCGCGACTATGCGTATCAGTTCGGCGACGCGGCTTTCGTCGAGTTTGTCGAACACGTCGTCCAGAAGCAGTATCGGATTCTCGCCGAAACGCTCGGTTATGATTCTGTATTGTGCGAGTTTCAGCGCGATGATGAACGACTTCTGCTGACCCTGCGATCCGTATTTCCGGAGCGGCATCCCTCCGATGCGGAACGTCAGATCGTCGCGATGAATGCCCGATGTCGTGAACCCGTTCACTATGTCCCGTTCGCGCGATGCGGCGAACAGTTCGGCGAACGACGCATCGTTCAACTCCGACTTGTAGGCGAGTTCGACCTGCTCACGGTCGCCCGACAGCAGTTTGTAGTACTCCGCAACGACAGGATGCAGAGCCTCGACGATTTCGCGGCGTTTGGCGTGTATCTTTTCACCCGAGGCGGCGAGTTGCATATCGTATATCCGCAGCATCTGTTCGTCGGACGATATTTTCAGATATCCGTTGCGCTCCGCCAGTGCAGCGTTGTAACGAATCATCGCCGCCAGATACTCCTTGTCGAGTTGCGAGATGAACCCGTTGAGATAGCGGCGACGCTCCTCGGCGGCATCGTGTATGAGCATCGAATCCGCCGGCGAAACGATTACTATCGGAATAAGTCCGACATGGTCCGACAGCCGTTCGTAGACCTTGCCGTTGCGCTTCATCACCTTCGACGCCCCGCGGGTGAACGAGCAGGATATCTGCTCGCAGCGACCGTCGCTGTCGGCATATTCGCCGTCGATGACGAAGAATTGCTCGCCGTGGCGTACGCATTGTCCGTCGCTCATCGACAACGCCGACTTGCACATCGACAAATAATATACGGCATCGACGATATTGGTCTTGCAGGTGCCGTTGTCGCCGACGAAACAGTTTATTCCTGCATCGAGCGACAAGTTCTCCTGAACGAGATTCTTGAAATTTATGAGCGACAGTTTTTTGAGCAGCATTGCCTTTTTCTTTCCTCCTGTGCCAAAGATACGAATAAGCGAGAGCAATGCCAAATTTATTTTGAGCATTGCCGAGCGTGAGTATCTGAAACGAAGTTAGAGAGCCGAACGAGTTCGGCTCTGCGCTCGGCTTATCGAAAGGTTCATTTGCATGCATCTTTTCTCGCCTCGGCATAGTCCGAACAAGTTCGGCTCTGCGCTCGGCTTATCGAAAAGATTCAAAAAAAGTTCCTGATAGTCGTTTATTGCATAAAAAAAATGTATTTTTGTAAATTGATTGCAGGAGAGCGCAAATAACGTAAAATTAAAATACAGAATTATGTCAAAGAAAGAAGTAAATGTTCAGGAGGCTGCCGTAGCCGAAGCAGTGAACCGTACCGAGTCTTTTTTGGAGAATAACGGCAAGAAAGTTGTTCTCGCATTGACGGTAATCGTACTGCTCGTGATATGCGGCTATGCTTACAAGAAACTTATCGTGGATCGCAATGCCGATCGTGCATCCGAACTCATCGTCGAGGCTCAATACCGCTTCGAGGGCGAAACTCCGGACTACGCGCTGGCACTTAACGGCGACGAAAACGGCGCAGGCTTCCTCGATGTCGTCGAGCAGTACGGTTCGACGCCTGCCGGAAACCTCGCGAAACATTATGCCGGCGTTTGCTATCTCCGGCTGGGCGACAGCGAGAATGCTGTCAAATATCTGTCCGCCTATAAGGCTGTGAACGGAATCCCGGGTGCGATAGTCAATGCCCAGAATTTGGGACTTCGCGGCGACATCGCGGTAGACAAGGGCGATTATGCCGAGGCTGTGAATCTCTACAAGAAAGCGGTCGCAGTTTCCGACAACAACTTTACCGCTCCGCTCTACCTCTACAAGCAGGGTCTGGCTTTGATTGCTTTGGACAAGACCGACGATGCAGTTAAGTGCTTCGAGGAGATTTCTGCCAAGTATCCTTCTTCGTTGGAAGCGCGCGAAGCCGACAAACTTATCGGTTCGATAAAGAAATAGATTTTTGCGGAAAGTAAAGATGCTCTCGCCTTCGGAAATAAGATTGGGAATCATCGTGGTTCGCACGCGTCATCGCCACGTACTCGATGTCGCGGCTGACGTTTATACGCCGCTATTGCGCGGCGGATGCCGTGAATCCAATATTCAGATGAAATCCGTACCGAGCGATTTCGATATCGCCCTCGGGGTGCTGTTTTTCGCTGAATATACCGAAGTGGACGGCGTTATTGTCGTCGGCGACGGCTACGATGCGACGGTCGCCAAGGCACTGCTCGACTTGCAGATTCAGTGGAATATGCCGGTTGAGTACCGTTACGAAGGCGCGGAAATCGGCGACGGTTGCAATGTAGTCGAGATGGTGCAGTTGCAGAGCGAAATGGCAGCCGATGTTCCGGAGGAGCAGCGCACCCCGATTACACGACGCGAGAACGTCAATTGACCTACAATCCTGAAATAACAAGCGGGAGGGTGTCTGCGATTTTTCAGACACCCTCCCGCTTTTATTGAAACGAAATCAGGTTTGCCGTTCCGACACTCCGACACGTATTATAGGCTATATAGGTATAACAGGTCTTCCGGCAGAACCGGCACGGCATTATAAACCGATTATACTGCCTATATTACTTGCACCAGTCCCATCATCCAGCCCCGCCGATTTAAGGTCTTTAAAGTCGTTAAAGTCATTAAGGACTTTAAGGAACCGTGTCAATAAAAGCCGCCGTCATCGCGAAGTCCTGCATCCGAGTTACAAACTGATACCCGAAACGGTCTATGCAGGGCTGTGGCGATCTACCGCTGTTGAAAAACCGCGCTGATACAAAAAGACACAATGGTAGATGCCCGCGTCGCTGCGCTCCTCGGCATGACGGTTTATTTATTGCCCCGACCCCGCCACCGATTTAAGGTCTTTAAAGTCGTTAAAGTCCTTAATGACTTTAACGAGCCGCGAACGGGAAAAGCCCGCCGATACCCGCCCTCTCGTCGTCATCCTGAGCGTTAGCGAAGGATCTGAAAACGGATGTTTCGCTTCGCTGACTTCGTCTTCCTCCTCCTTGCACGGCATAGTCTGCAAGCAGCCTCTGCTCGTGTTTCGAGCGTCGGTTCAACATGACGACTGCACAATGGTAGATTGCCGCGTCGGACTTGCGTCCTCCTCGCAATGACGATATTTTATGCCCGCGTCGCTGCGCTCCTCGGCATGACGTGAATATAAAACCGAGGCGCAGCGACATCGATGTCGCTACGCCTCGAAATGACATTCGGCTGATTCGTCTTAATCCGTTTTATCGGTTAAAAACGTACCCGACAATTTTGCCCGCATATTCACTCCAATTCGTTGCCGATTTATACGCATCGACGGACGTCATAGGAACATAAATTTTAGCCGACGATGATATATTGTTAAGTGCATACATTCCCAATGTCGGAGGAATAGTCGGTTTGCAATAAATGCTTGTCAGATTGCTGCAACCGGAGAATGCATAACCTCTAATCGACGTAACGCTATTTGGAATATCGATGCTTGTCAGGCTGCTGCAACCGCGGAATGCAGAATATCCAATCGACGTAACGCTGTCGGGAATGGTAATGTTTGTCAGACTGCTGCAATCTATGAATGCATAATTTCCAATCGAAGTAACGCTGTCGCCAATAGTAACGCTTGTCAGGCTGCTGCAATCGTGGAATGCAGAATCTCCAATCGACGTAACACCGTCCGGAATATTGATGCTTGTCAGGCTGCTGCAACCGCGGAATGCATAACCCCCAATCGAGGTAACGCTGTCGGGAATATCGATGCTTGTCAGGCTGATGCAATAGCAGAATGCATAATCTCCAATCGACGTAACGCTGTCGGGAATATCGATGCTTGTCAGGCTGATGCAATAGCAGAATGCATTATCTCCAATCGACGTAACACCATTGCCGATAGTAACGCTTGTCAGGCGGCGGCAATCGGAGAATGCAGAATCTCCAATCGACGTAACGCCATTGCCGATAGTAACGCTTGTCAGGCGGCTGCAACCGAAGAATGCAGAACCTCCAATCGACGTAACATTATCGGGAATGGTAATGCTCGTCAGACCACTGCAACCGGAGAATGCAGAATCTCCAATCGAGAAAACTCCGTTCGTAATATTTACGCTTGTCAATTTATCACAGGAAGAAAATGCTTTCTTGCCAATTATGGTTGCACTATCAGGAATAGTTATACCTGTAAGTTTATCGCGTCCATTGAACGCATCATCACCAATACCGAGAACATCTTTATCGAATGTAATTATACCTTTGCCATCCTTATAAGTATTTGATATGATATTTGCGCCGAAAACACTCGTAGCATAAGGCATTATTATTTTGTTATCGATCGTTGTATACCATATTTCATTATTTGGAATGCCGGATTTTTGCTGGGTAATGACAATATTTTTTGTTTGTTGTTCGCAAGAGACGGTAAAATTCGTTTCCCGTTGTACCGGGTCTTCATTAGTGCCTACTGTAAACTCTATATCCGTATTGCCTTTACCATTTTTCTTGGACGGCGTACACCATGATGCTCCACCTGTCAATTCCCATTGAAATTCTGACGGATCGGCAGACACATCGCTTAAATCCAAAAATATGGAAACGATCTCGCTTCCTCCGTTTGCATCAAATGTTAGATTGTCATTCGATAGGTTTATAGATTTTATAGATATTATTTCAGATGGAACAACTGGCGGATTATTTTCGATTTCAGTTTCCGTGCATCCGCAAACTGCTATTGCTGACAATGCAAATAAAAATATTTTTTTCATAAATGATTTGATCTTATTTTGATATAGTTATTATGTTTTTCAGTTGAGGATATTTGCTTTTCAATTTATTTATATCGGATTCGTTTGACACATATATTTCTACGACATCATCATATTCGAATGCCAGTTTGTCATTAACGTATATAAAATATGGATTTTCATCGTATATATGATAATTCTCCGGCACATATCTCCATTATAGTTAATCGTAGAATCTAACATTGTTTTCGCTGTATCTCTTTGTACTTTTATTTATCTGCTTTCAAAATATGGCTTGCAAAACGCCAAAATATTTCGTTTTGTATCAACATCAAGTTGATTATATATATCTTTAACTATACGAGTGAACTTTCAATACATATCTAAATCGCGCCCATTCCCTAATTAGTTTTATGACATAATTCCCATAATGTTTTTTATGCTTTTGGGAGAGATTTTATTAGTTAAAGTCATAACCGACGATCATATCGGCATAATTGCACCAATTCGTTGCTGATTTATACGCATCGACGGACGCCATAGGAACGTATATCATTGCTGTGGATGATATATTTTTAAATACATCCAATTTCAAAGACGGAGGTGTAGTCGGCTTACAATAAATGTTTGTAAGGTTGCGGCAATTTCTAAACGTTTCTGTTCCGATTTCCTCAACACCACTGCCGATAGTTACGCTTATCAATTTGTTGCAATGAGCGAATACTCTGCTTCCAATCGATTTGATGCCTTCGGGAATCTCTATATTTGTAAAATTGCATTCCGAGAATGCCGCACTTTCAATATTGACGACACTTGAAGGAATCGTAATGTTCGTAAGACTGCTGCATCCAGCGAATGCCGAATGCCCGATATTGGAAACGCCGTTTCCAAGCGTAATATTCGACAGATTGGGGCAATCGGCGAAAACATAGTCGCCGAGAGATGTCGTACTGTCAGGAATTGCGATCGTCGTCAAGTCCGTGCACCCGTAGAATGCCGAATCTTCAATCATCTTCACATTGTTAGTGATACAAATATTCTTTATATTGACACATTCGCAAAACGCCCTGTAACCGATAATAGTTACGGCCTCGGGAATAACGACATCCTTTAAATTAGTACATCCGTCGAAAGCACAATTTCCAATCGAAGCGGTATTTCCGTTAAGATTAATGCTTTTCAGACTTGTACAGCCTTTGAATGAGAAGTACGACAGATTGAGATCGCTTATGTCTACGCTCTCTAATTTTTGGTTTTCCACCGACAAATTTTTCAGATTCGTAAACGTCTCTACACCCTTAATGGAATATATGTTTATGTCGCTTGCGATATTTATGGTTTCAACCATTGCTGCTTCGTCTTTGGAAATTTTCCCGTCCCTGTTCAAATCGAAATTACTGATACAATACTTTCTGAAATTTGCGTCCTCTATTTTGTTCGAAATGTCCGTCCTGCTGCCGTTCGCATCGTCCTTGGCACATCCTACCGCCATAAACATTGCACCGACAAGCGCAATAACCGATAGATTTTTCATAATATTTACGCTATTAATTGTTTAATCCATTTTATCTCTGTATCTTCCTTAAACGGTCTCCATGAATGGTCATCCTTATCGATTGAGAATCGTTTAGATTTTATATATCTGCCATAATCAGCCCACGCTTGTTCTATATTGGATTCCAGATTGTCAACGGTTATTGGATTATGGTTCGGTAATATTGCATTTCGGATTACGTTAACTCCCAATGTGTTGCATGGCGTAATACCGACTTGACAATCGTCTGCCGTATCCAATATTTCTGTAAATATTTTTCTGATACAGGCGTCTGATAATAAATCATCATCACTTATTTTATGATGATAATGATATACTCCTACCAAGAAAGGAATAGATGGTCCGACTCTAAGATCAAACAAATTCATCCCGGATGGAGATAGAATTTGTTTCCATAAAGGCACTGAATTCATAACAAAACTTGTTTTCTGCCGCACCGACCCCGCATCCGGCGGTTTGTAATAAAAAGAAAGTGTGGAACCATTCCTTATTAAAAATTGGGTCAAACAAAATACAACCAAAGGAAACTAATGAAAGCAAATGCAAATTAAACTACTGTTTT
>CAYRSF010000033.1:0-17211 GCA_964427035.1 uncultured Alistipes sp. | reverse complement strand
TATAGGTGCGGAACCTATATTGCCTATATTGCCTGTATTGCCTGTATTGCCTGTTATCCCTGTAACGACTACTTACTTGTACTCTCGCGGCTTCATGTTGTTGATTTGCCACGTGCGTTCGCGTTTGAACGTGTAATTTTCGGGTTTGTTCCAGTATATGCGGCTGTAATCGAAATAGTACCCCTTGACCTTATTGTGCGGCACGGCGAACGGAACGAACTCCACGGTACGGCTTATAATACGTGCTTTCAGATAGTTCCAGTCTTTCGACGCTATATAGTCCAACCCGTGCGAGAACATGATGATATGCATCGGAGACTTCTCCTTCAATCCGTCGCCCGACTGCCCTATGCAGTGCAGCACCCCGTTCAGACGATCATAGAAGGTCTGTTCCCGCTCCTTGTCGCCCGCCGTACCGTAGGCATATGCCATGATGTTGAGCAACTGCGGGCTGAACGGGTCATGCTGCATCGCCTCCGTACCGGCTGCGATAAGTTCGTCGATGTCCGACACCGACGGTTCGTCGATAGCGATACGGGACATTATCGCCTGCACGCGCTCCATTCCTTTGTTGGTTTCAAGCGGTTTGTAGCCCTCCTGAAACGCATATCCGTAGTAGAGATAGCGGTACTCGTCGTCCGACAGTTTGTAGTTGCCGTTGTAACGCATCATCAGATTCGGATAGTAATATGGCGACGAAGCATCGGTAATTTTCGCGAAAACATCGTCGTTGTTCGGCGTCTGCGCTATCGCAGCGTACATTCCCGCCAAGGCGGCAAGCATCGTAACGAAAGACTTTCTGAGCATTAATATCTTCAAATTATATCTAATTTATATGCAAAATCAATAATAAAATCGTCATCGCGAACGTAATATGCCCTGCCGATACCCGCACTCCGTCATCCTGAGCGTTAGCGAAGGATCTGAAAAAACAGATGTTTCGCTTCGCTCAACATGACGACTGCACAATGGCAGATGCCCGCGCTTCACTGCGTTCGCCCGGCATGACGAGTTTATTTTATTGCCGCGTCGGACTTACGTCCTCACCTCTCTATAAACGCCGTTCCGCCCCTTTTTCGTATTCGGCAATCGAACGTTTCATCTTTTCGACGAGGTCTGCACTGCCTTCGACGAGCGGCAGACGCATTACCGGGCGGCAAACGCCCTTTATCGACAATGCGGTTTTTATACCGACCGGATTGCCCTCCTCGAAGAGTTCGGCCGTAATTTCGCCGAGCGGTGCAAGGAGCGCATCCGCCTCGTCGAACCGACCTTCCGCCGCCGCACGCACTACCGCGGCGGTCGCTTCGGGGTACAACTGTGCAAGTACCGAAATTACGCCTATCGCCCCGCGGCGCATTGCATCGACCGTCAGTCCGTCGTCGCCGCTGATGAGGGCGAATCCCTCGGGCGCGAGTTCGTGCACGCGCGCCATCTGCCCGATATTGCCCGAAGCCTCCTTGATTCCGATGATGTTGCCGCACTCCGACGCAAGCCGCGCAACGGTTTCGGGCAGCATGTTCACACCCGTGCGCCCCTGAATGTTATATAGGATTATCGGCAGCGGCGATGCTTCGGACAAAGCCTTGAAATGACGATACAACCCCTCCTGATTCGGTTTGTTGTAGTACGGGCAGACGCTCAACACCGCATCGTAGCCGTCAGCGATGCCGCTTTTGAGCGTCTCCGCAACGTCGCGCGTGCAGTTGCCGCCGATGCCTATCACCAGACGAACGCGTCCTGCCGTTCTCTCCCTTATGAATTTCGCGACCGCCCGCTTTTCATCGGCGGTCAGCGTCGGTGCTTCGGATGTGGTTCCGAGAGCGACGATGTAATCCGCTCCTCCGGCTGTTACGCGCTTCAATATTCGCGCGAGTGCCGCGAAATCGACTCCTCCATTAACGTCGAAAGGCGTTACTATCGCCACTCCGACTCCCGAAAAATCATGCTTCTTCATCTCTACGTCCGTTAATTCGTTAAAATAAACTGCCCTGCAAAGGCTCGTTTTTTGTTTTATCGTCGTTTCCGACCGGCTTTTCCGATGCCGCCGTTACTATTTCGGTACCGCCTATCATGTCGATGAACTCCTTCTCCGACAATATCGTTACGCCGAATTTCCGCGCTTTCTGCAATTTCGCCGGTCCCATGTTGTCGCCTGCGACGATGAAATCGGTGTTCGACGAAACCCCCGACTGGTTCCTGCCTCCGTGAGCCTCTATCAACTCCTTCAACTCGTCGCGCGTATGGTCATGGAATTTGCCCGACACGACCACGTTCCTGCCAGCAAGCGCATCCGACTGCAACTCTTTCCGTTCAGCCTCGAACTGCAACCCTGCCGCACGCAGACGGCCGATTATCTCGCGATTATCCCCGTCGGCGAAATATTCGACAATCGAATCCGCGATTTTCGCTCCGACCTCGTCCGACTCCATCAACTCTTCGGGCGCCGCCTGCATCAGCGCATCGATATTCCGGAAATGCGCCGCGAGATACTTGGCTGTCGTTTCGCCGACGAAACGTATGCCGAGCCCGAACAGTACGCGGTTGAACGGCACTTTCCGCGAAGCATCGATACTGCGCACGATATTTTCTGCCGACTTGTCGCCCAATCGCGGCAGCGATGCGATATCGACAGCCCGCAGGTCGTACAAATCGGCGATATTGCGTATCAGCCCGCTCTCGAAGAGCAGTTCGACCGTTTCAGCCCCCAGACCGTCGATGTCCATCGCCTTGCGACGGATGAAATGGATTATGCGCCCCAGAATCTGCGGTCGGCAGTGGCTCTGGTTCGGGCAGTACTGCTTCACCTCGCCCTCGTAACGTTCGAGCGGAGTTCCGCACTCCGGGCACGTCGCGATATATTCGAATTCGCGGCTGTCAGCCGGACGCTGCGAAATCTCTACGCCCGTAATCTTCGGGATTATTTCGCCGCTCTTCTCGACGTATACCATGTCGCCTATGCGAATGTCGAGTTGCGCAATCTGCTCCGCATTATGGAGCGTCGCCCGCTTGACGGTCGTTCCGGCGAGTTGCACCGGTTCGAGATTCGCCACCGGAGTTACGGCACCCGTGCGTCCGACCTGAAAATCGACGCTGAGCAACTTCGTCAGAGCCTGCTCAGCCTTGAATTTGTAGGCTACCGCCCACCTCGGGGCTTTCGACGTGAAGCCCAGCGCGCGCTGGTCGGCATATCTGTTCACCTTTATTACCACTCCGTCGGTCGGGAAAGGCAGCCGCCGCCGTTCGGTGTCCCAATATTGGATGAATTCCACGATTTCGTTCATGGAACGGCAGATGCGCATCTTGTCCGAAACCTTGAATCCCCATTTGCGGGACTCCTGCATGTTCTCCCAATGCGACCGGTGCGGCAGGGTTTCGCCCGCGAGTTGATAGAGCGTGCAGTCCAGACCGCGTTTCGCCACTACGGACGACTGCTGCTGTTTGAGCGTTCCTGCCGCTGCATTGCGCGGATTGGCGAACAACGCCTCGCCGTTCTGCTCGCGTTCGGCATTCAGACGGTCGAACGAGGCGTAAGGCATCAGTATTTCGCCGCGAATCTCGAAAAACTGCGGATACGTATCGCCCGCAAGCGTGAGCGGAATCGAACGTATCGTCTTGGCGTTCGCCGTAACGTCATCGCCGTTTTCGCCGTCGCCGCGCGTTACGGCACGCAGCAGTCTGCCGTTCTCGTAGGTCAGCGAAATGGCCGTACCGTCGAATTTGAGTTCGCAGACGAACTCCGTTTCGCCAATCTCCCTTTCGACGCGTTCGACGAACTCGCGCAACTCTTCTATCGAGTAGGTATTCGACAGCGACAGCATCGGGAACCGATGGCGGACGGTCGCGAACTCCGTCGTTATGTCGCTGCCGACACGTACCGTGGGCGAATTGGGGTCGGCGAACTCCGGATGCGCCGCTTCGAGGTCCTGCAACTCGCGCATCATGGCGTCGAACTCGAAATCGGAGATTTCAGGTGCGTTGTCCACGTAATATCGGCGGTTATGATAATCGAGCCGCTCGCGCAACTCCTTTATTCTCTCGTATGCCATAATCTTCATATCGTGTCGCCCATAAAGGTACATATTTTGTTTCTAAATCGCATTGAAAAAGAAAAAAAATCAAAAAAAAATGGAAGACGTGCATAGATTTGCTTTTTTTGCTTATACTTGCGGAAAATTTATGGACTATTTATGGCACCAGTTAATACCAAAAAGAAATTAGTTGTAAGTTTCCACAATCTTCCCTCCGAGGTTCAGGAGGCGGTAAAGGCTTTATATCCTTTGGGTTATGCTGACGCAATGATGCGCATCGACAAACCCAACGGGGACTTTTTTTATGCGGTTCCGTTCGAAACCGACGAAATCAGTTACCTTGTCAAGATAGATGTCAAGATAGATGATTTGTCGGAAGATGACGACGACAAGGACTATTACGACGAGGATATAAAGGGTGCGGACGATATTTCGGACGACAATTCGGACGAAGACGAACCGGCGGAAGACTCATCCGATTTCGGCGAAGATGCCTTGTAATATCGGTACTGCCGCATGACTGCGCGCGCTCGAAAGAGTGCGCGTTTTTATTTTTCCCGCCCCGCTGCTGTAAGGTCGTTAAAGTCTTTAAAGTCATTAAGGGCTTTAAGGAGCGGCGGCGGGATTGCCCGCCGATACCCTCTCTCTCGTCATCATGAGCGTCAGCGAAGGATCTGAAAACAGATGTTTCGCTCCGCGCAACATGACGTTTTCTATTCCCCGCCCCGCCGCATTAAGGTCGTTAAAGTCGTTAAAGTCATTAAGGGCTTTAAGGGCTTTAAGGAGCGGCGGCGGGATTGCCCGCCGATACTCGCCCTCTCGTCATCATGAGCGTCAGCGAAGGATCTGAAAACAGATGTTTCGCTGCGCGCAACATGACGTTTTCTATTCCCCGCCCCGCCGCATTAAGGTCTTTAAGGTCTTTAATGTCGTTAAGGACTTTAAGGAGCGGCGGCGGGAATTATCGCAATTGCTAAAAAATTATCGGAAATGGGTGAAGCCGTGCCAGTCAGGGCGTATGCGCCTGCCCGATTTCAGCCAGACAATCTCATGGACGGATGACGGAACGATTCGCCCTATCGGATAAATATCGCTGCCGAACTCGCGGCTGAATCGTGCGGCAAGGTCGTCGGCGAACTCCGAAGCGACCGTAAACAGCAGTTTGTAGTCTTCGCCGCCGCACAATGCGTTTTCGAGCGTCGTATCGGTCGGTATATCATCGGTCTCAATCTCTGCGCCGACGCCGGAGGCTTCGAGTATATGCACGAGGTCGGACGCCGCACCGTCCGAAATATCCATCATCGCATGCACGCACTCCTGTTCTCCGAGCCATTGACCCTCAGCGACCTGCGCCTGAGGATTGCGATGAACAATCGCATTCGGTGTCGAAAGGTTGCCTGCCAATATGTCCTGCAATCCTGCCGCCGATGCTCCGAGCCGCCCGCCGACCATAACCGTGTCGCCTGCACGGGCATCGCGACGGCGTTTGACATTGCGCGTCAGGATACGACCTATCGCCGTAACATTCACGGATATGCGTTCATCGGCTCTCGTCGTGTCGCCGCCGGCGAGTGCCACGCCGAACCGCTTCGACACGTCGCGGTAGCCGCGCATGAACTCCTGCACCCACCCGTCCGCAGCATCGGACGCAATGCCGAGCGAAAGCAGCGTTGCGACCGGCTTGCCGCCCATGGCGGCGATGTCGCTGAGGTTTACCATAAGCGATTTCGCCCCTATCTCGTACGGAGTGGCGGCATGACGCAGAAAATGAATCCCCTCGCCCAGCATATCGGTCGTAAAGAGCAGCGATTCGGCATCGGAAACCGGATACACGGCGCAATCGTCGCCTATGCCCTCGAAGCCGTTGTCGGGAATGGCGGCGAAAGCATTGCGCACCGATTTTATGAAACCGAATTCCGTCATGTTCAATCTTCAATTATATAGACCCGCTCGTTGCTGCGCTGCATGTGGAAATACTCGCGGGCATACTGTTCGAGGTATTCGTCGTATTTGAGACGCTCTATCAGCGTACTGTCCTCGGCGATACTCTGCAAATAGCACTCCTTTTCGTCGTTCAGCCGATGTATTTCGGCGTAGGTGCGAATTATAGTCAGGCAGGTGCGACCGATAATGAAGAGCGTAAAAAGGATGACAATCGCCGTAAGCAGCCGCCAGACGTTGTGGACGATTTTCTTTTTCATGGGCTTTTTCATCGTTCGCAGACAGTTGTATTTTACGGTATCCGCATGAATTTATGGCTCTGTATCGAAATATTCCAGCGCGGATTGCTCTTGACATATTCGACTATCGACGGCATCATGCGCTCCGATACGCTCCACTCGGGTTGAAGATAGAGCATGCAATTTTCACCGACTTTGGCGGCATTGCTCTCCGCCCATTCGAAATCCTCCCCGCTGCCGATAATCACTTTCAGTTCGTCGGCTCGGGCATACGCTTCGGCCAACGGCGGATGTTTGCGTTTAGGCGACAGACAAACCCAGTCGAATACGCCGCTGAACGGATGCGAGCCGGAGGTTTCGAGAAAAATTTTCAGCCCTCTTTCCCGCAATTTCGCCGTAAGCATGCCGAGCGGATACATGAGCGGTTCGCCGCCCGTTATGACTATCGACTGCGCGGCGCATGCCACCGCCCGCCCGACCACGACATCTATGTCGGTCGGAGGATACAGCCGCGGATTCCATGTATATTTGGCGTCGCACCACGCACAGCCGACATCGCAGCCGCCGAGACGGATAAAATAGGCGGGCTTGCCGGTATGGAAGCCCTCGCCCTGTATCGTATAGAAATCCTCGACCAGCGGAAGCCGCTCTCCGCCTGCCAGCACGTCGCCGTTATTCATCAGCCAACACGTAAATATCTTTCAATCCGCGACCGAGTTGGTCGTAGTCCAAACCGTAGCCGACGATGAACTCGTTGCCGATTTCCATCGCGCAATATTTTATCGGCAAATCGTAAAGATATTTTTCGGGCTTGAAGAAAAGAGAACATACCTCGACACTGCGCGGATTCTTCTCACGCAGATATTTCACCATGTGGTCGATACTTTGTCCCGTCTCGACGATATCCTCGATAATGATTATGTCGCGCCCCTCGATATCGAAATCGATGCCCAGATGCTGCCTGATTTTGCCCGTCGATTGCGTGCCTTCGTAAGACGAAATTTTGACGAACGCGATTTCGTTGTTGAATTCGATTTTGCGCATCAAATCGGCAAGAAACATGAACGAGCCGCTCAACACGCTGACGAAAATGGGCGGACGCCCGCTCGTCGCATAGTCGGCATTGATTCTCCCGGCGACAGCCGCAACCGCTTCGTCGATTTTCCCCGCCGGAATCATCACCTCGAAAGTGCGATCGTTAAGAGTAACTCTTTGCTTCATTTTATCTTTATCGTGGTTTTGTAGTTAAAATTCCATGAAATATAAATGCAAATTTAATATTTTTTGACGTACCATGAACAAATTCCGGCTCAATTTTAAAATTTTTGTGCAGTCCCGAAATATCGCCCGCAAAAATCCGTTCGCGACCGGCATCCGTATCTTCGCCTTTACGAAGCGGCGCGGACAGTGATGCTGCCCGCGCCGTTTTGCGATTCCGTGTCCTGTAAATATGCAGTTATTTCGTAACCCGTTCGAGCCACTTGACCATGGCGAGCATCACGCCCATCGAAATCAGGCAGATGACGAAGAACACCATCCAGCACTGCCATATAGGCCATGCGTTGTACATGAGCGGACCGATGAAGATGAACAGGTTGCCTATCGCCGTGGCACCGAGCCACAGACCCTGACACAGACCCACCATATGGCGCGGAGCGACCTTCGATACGAACGACAGACCGAGCGGCGAGATGAAAAGTTCGGCGACCGTGAGGAAGAAATAGGTTACTATCAACACCCACGGACCCGCCTTTGCAAGCCCCATGGCACTCATCTGCTCGGTACTGAGCGAACGGAACTCTTCGCCCGACGGATAGCCGCACGCGTAGGAGTACACCAAAAGGAACAGATACGCCAATCCTGCGATGAACATGCCGACAGCAATCTTGCGCGGAGTGGATATGCTTCTGCCGTGTTTTGCCAGCGCACCGAAGATGAACATGATGACCGGAGTAAGAATGATTACGAATCCCGGATTCAGAGCCTGCCATATTTCGGGAGCGACGGAGTCGGTCTGCACGAAGTCGCGGGCGAACACCGAAAGCGACTGCCCGTTCTGGTGGAACGAAAGCCAGAAGAATATCGCTATGCCGAGTACTGCGAAGAGTGCGTAGAGACGCTGTTTAATCTCTTTCGCCATCGCCACTTTCTCCTCTGCGGTGTACGATACCGCGCCGGACTGCTCTTTCTTTGCAGGCTGCGGGAAAATATGTTTTTTGCAGATGAATATCACGAGCGACACGAGCATTGCCGCCACCGATGCGAAGAACGAGAAGTGGATACCCGTATTGAACGTCTCGATGTATTCCGAGCAGAACTGCGTCAGATTGTCGTACTGCGCCGTCGTTACGAGAGCCATGGTTTCGGAGAATTTGGTCGTTATCGTGCCGTCGGCAAGGTATTGGTGGCACAATGCCGGCATATCGGAGTTGTAGATGAATCCGTGGACGCCGAGCCACCACTCGCGAAGCAGCGGAGCGACGAACGGAGCGACAAGACCGCCGATGTTGATGAATACGTAGAAGATTTGGAAGCCCGAATCGCGCTTGTCCTTGGCGATTCTCAACGCCTCTTCGCCGTTCTTGGCGGCTTCGGCTTCGAGTTCGTCGTACATCTTGCCGACTATCGCCTGCAAGTTGCCCTTGAACAGACCGTTGCCGAAAGCGATGCAAAACAGGGCGAGACAGGTGAATACGAGTATCCCGCTCCACTGACTGCCTCCGTCGAGAATGACGTTGTCGGCACTCTTGCTGAACAGCGGAACAGCGAGGGCGACATAGCCGGCAGCCATGACGATAAGTCCCCACTGAATGGTTTTGTTGTAATTCTGCGTCTTGTCGGCAATCGCTCCGCCTACGAGGCTCAACACGTAAATGCCGCAGTAAAAGACCGAATAGATGATTCCTGCCGTCGTATCCGACAATCCGAACTTCGAAACGAGAAACAACAGCAGCACCGCATTCATAATATAGTAGCCGAAACGCTCTCCCATATTACTCAAAGCCGCGGCAAGCAGACCTTTGGGGTGTCCTTTGAACATAAAATATTGGATTTTGGTTAATAAAATTTCAAATATCGGCACAAAACACGAAGCCAAAGATACGAATAAGTGAGCGCAAAAACAAAATAAATTTCGCTTTTCCGAATTAAATCAAGTGGGAACCGTATACATTTTACACTGAAACGTCATCGCAAACCGACGCCGAACCGAGCGCAGTCGAACTTGTGCGGACTGCCGAGGTGCGAAGGAGGAAACCGAAGGAAACCGACGCCGAATAAATATAAAAACGTCATCGCGAAGTCCTGCATCAAACATTGCCAGCCGATACCCTATAACGTTTCCATGCAGGACTGTGGCGATCTGCCGCTGTTGGGAAAAACAGCACTGATACTTGATAATAATATACAATGGTAGATTCCCACGTCAGGCACGTTGTGCCTTCCTCGGAATGACGTTATTATAGCATATGGTTGCCGATTAAATTTGCGGTATTGCCGAATCGCCGTATCCGGCAGGCAGCACAGCGGCAGGCAAATTGCCTGCCGCCCGCCGCATGAACCGGTATCGCGTCAAAAACTGAGTCCGTCCTGATAACCCGGATTTTGGGTCAGATTATGGTTCAGAACCCGTTGCGACGCAGGAATAGGCCACAGATAGTCGCGTTCATCGTTCCAGTCGAGACCGTACGAATTGTCGCTGTAACCCTCGATATATCCATCCTCATTTACGATTATATCGACGCCTCTTTTGAGTTTCGTCTCGCAAGTCGATTTAGGGGTATCGGTGTATATCTCCAAATCATCCCTGCCGTCGCCGTCCATATCGTATGTGCCGTCGCCGGGGATATAGACGCCCTCCCACGGACGCACCGTATTGAGCGCCAGTTTCACCTCTTTCCAGCGGAACAAATCCCACGAGCGGTACGGCGGTTCCATCACGAGTTCGACGGTGCGTTCGCGGCGGATTTCCAGAATCACGCCCGTATTCGCACTTTTGGTAACGTTTTTATAGTAATCGACCAAATACGGATCGGGGGTGGCATTCGCATCCGCCATTTTAAGATCGGGCATGCCGACACGTCTGCGAATCCTGTTCACCGAAATATCGAGATCGTTCTGAGTGAGCGTTCCGAGTTCCGCCAATGCTTCGGCATAGTTCAGATATACTTCGGCGGCACGCATACATATCCAGTCGCTCGTTCCTGCGCCCGGATTCGCCTTGGCAGCCGTACTGAGGAACTTTATCGGTTCGTATCCGGTATGCGAATACAGTTTCGAGCGGGTAACATCGGAGGCTCCGACCATCTTGTAGCCCGGGCAGAGAACCGTTTGCGCCATACGCGGGTCGCGATTTTTGGCGACGTCGGTATAGAACAGTTTGTCGTAGCCCGGCTTGTCGGTAAAGCGCGAACCGTCCGCCATCAGATAGTGGTTGATGAAACCGCGCGTAAGACTGGTGCGTCCGAATCCGATAGACTGCGGAACGGAATGCGTAACGCCGGAAGCCGCATCGTAATGGCGGCAAAGTACGACCTCGGTCGTCTTGGCGTACTCCGACCAGAAGAGTTCGCGATAAGGTTCGTTGCCCGCATTATAGAGCGAATACGGCGACGAGGAGATGAATTCCGACGCACAATCGGCTGCGATACGCAAATATTTCTCGGCTTTCGCACTGTTTTCCGCATCGTTCCTGAACAGCGTCGAGGCATGATAACGGCGGAAAGTCCCCTCGAACAGAGCCGCCCGGCTGGCATAAGCCAGTGCCGCCCATTTCGTAACGCGCGTGCTCATCGTCCCCCACGACGACGGCAGATTGTCGGCTGCGAACGCGAAATCCTCCAACACGCGATCCATCACATAGCCGCGGTCGTCGCGGGGTCTGTACAAATCGGGGTCGTTCGAAGCAAGTACATGGTCGTAGTAAGGGACATCTCCGTACGAACGCACCTTGATGAAATAGAAGTATGCACGGAAAAAACGCGCCACGGCCTCGTATTTCAATGCGACACCGCGGTCGGCGCACTGATCGAGGTGTTCGAGCAGATAGTTGATTTCGCGCAACTGCGTGAACGACCACGATTCGGTTGCCGGATTGCGGTTGCCCGTAATGAAATTGCTCAAACCGTTATCGATTTTGTCGTCGGCATCGTTTATGCCGACATCCGCACCTTCGAGCAGATAGTTATAAAACTTGTTGCTCCACAAAGCCAGATCCGATTCGTTGGTGAAATATTGCTTCGGAGTTACTTCGTCCTCCGGCAACAGCGTCAAATCGCAACTCGAAGCGGATACGGCAATCGATGCAAGTATCAGTATTTTATTCAGTATCTTCATAATTTTGCTTCAATTAAACGTTTATCAGAATGTTATATCCACACCGAACGAAATCGTCCGCGGCAGGTCGTAGCCCGAACCCGTACCGGCTTTGTAGGTGCCGTCCGAAACGGCGAGTTCAGGGTCTATCAACTTGCAGTACTTTTTGAGAGGCGACCAGTAGCAGATATTTTCGGCCGAGAAGTAGACGCGCAACTTCTTGACATACGATTTCAGAACAGGAATCGTGTAACCGACCGTAAGGTTCTTGAACCGCAGATATGCCGCGCTCTGCAAATAGCGGTCGTTCGCGACGCCGAGCGGACCGCCGTTATAACAGATAATAGGTCGCAGACGAGGGAAATAGGCATCCTGATTATCCTCCGTCCATACGTTGTTTTTGAAATCGCTCGTAATGAACGACAGAATCGGATAAGAATACAACTGCCAGAATTTGTTGGCACCGTATATGGCATCCTGATTGTTCGTCGGATACCAGTCGCGCTTGCCTACGCCCTGAAAGAATGCCGAAATATCGAAACCGTTCCAGTTCAACTCGACACGGAACGAATAGTTGTAACGCGGAGTGCTGTTTCCGATAATGCGCATGTCGCCGGGGTCATCGACGGTGCCGGCACCCGTACCTATGGAACCGCTGTTGTCCGTATCCTCGAACATAACGTCGCCTGCCATCAACTTGCCCAGCCCCGTAGGCGACATGTTGTAGATACGCTGATAGACGTTGGTCGAGTTGTTAATCGCCTTTTGGTATGCGGCAGCCTCCTCGTCGGTTTTGAACAGCCCGACGACATGATAACCCCAAATCTCGCCGAGTTTCTTGCCCTCGTAAAGACTGTTGAATATCTTTGTCGGGTTGTTGTATTTGGTAATCACGGACTGGTAGTCGCCGACCGAACCGGAAACCGCATAAGTGAACGGTTTGCCGCCGAGATCGAACTTGTCCCGCCACGAGAGCGATATTTCCCAACCCTTCGTACGCAAATCGGCACAATTGCCTTTCGGCGTGCTCGCACCGTAGCCTGCCGGCAGCGTCATCGACTGCGTGAGCATGTTCTTGGTATCGCGTATGAAGAAATCGCCGGTGAAAATAAGCCTGTTTTTAAGGAAACTCAAATCGAGACCCACGTTGTATGTCGTTACCGTCTCCCATGTCAGGTCGGTAGCGAGAGGTGCGGAAACGGAACTCGTATTGGCCTTGCCCGTATCGTCGAACAGATAATTGATCTGCGACGTGGAGATGCGGTCGATGTAAAGATAATCGGCGACCTGCTGATTTCCGAGCGAACCGTAAGAGAACCGAATCTTGCCGTTGTTCCACCAGTCGCTTATGCTCTCCATGAAAGGCTCCTCGGAGAATCGCCAGCCCACCGACACCGAAGGGAAATATCCCCAGCGGCTGTCTTTGGCGAAACGCGAAGTGGCATCGGCGCGCAACGACGCCTCGAAAAGGTATCTGCCCTTATAGTCGTAATTGACGCGGGCGAAGAAACCGAGCGTCTGATATGCCGAAATATCTTGCGTAACCGTATAGGACGAATCATCTTTCTTGGAGTTGAACGAGTCGAGAACGCTGCTGCCGAGCCCGTCCTGCTTAACGGTAAGATCGGTGCTGCGGTAACGTTCGTAGTTCATACCGAGCAACGCCTTGAAGTTATGGGCATCGTTCCACGTGTGATTGTACGTGATGTACGCATCGACATTGTGCAGCGTGTAACCGTAATGACGTTCGCGATAACTGTCCTTCATATATGTAGTCGATGTTTCGTACACGCCTATCTGACGCGAATAGACCTGATCGTGATGACGGTCTTTGTAGAGGCGGCGATAGTTCGTGAGATTGTAGGTGGCGTCAATCGTCAAATCCTTATGCGGAGTGAGGTGCAACCCATTCGAGAGCGTAAACATCTGATTCTCGATAATATGCTTGTTGCCTGCATCCATAAACGATGCCGTACGTCCCGTCGCGAGCGCGATATTGCGCAGGTCATAAGGATACATGACTATCGAACCGTCCGGATTTTCAGGCACGAACATCGGCGCGAGGTTCTGCTCCAATGCCGCTATCGTCATGCCTTCGTCCAACTGTCCGGGGTATCGCTGTTCGACTGCATTCAGAGAGGCGTTGGTAGACCATTTCGCCCATTTGAAAATATTGGCGTCGAACTTGCCCCGGAACGCATAGTTTCTGTAATACTCCTTCTGCTTAATCATATCTCCGGAGAGCGTACCGTCCTGCTCGTAGAAACGTCCGCTGACATAATAGCGGATATCCTTGTTGCCGCCCGACAACGACAGATTGTGCTCATGATTGAAACGATTGGTATTGAATATATTGTGGTACCAGTCGAAATTGCCGTAGTAGTGATATTTGCCGTCATCGCCCACGACGACCCACGGACGCTCCGGATTTTCAATCTTGTCATATCGGCGCGCTTCGAGTTCCGCCCAGTCGTTTTCGGTATAGTTGAACGGGCTGTAACCGTAACGCGAATAGTAGAGGTCGTGAATCGTCGTCGCATACTCGTAACCGTTCGTTATGAAGTTGTGCTTGGTAGTCGGCGAGGTCCATCCGAAATTGTTGGAGTAATTGACCGTCGCCTGACCCGGACTGCCGTTCTTGGTCGTTATGAGAATCACGCCCGCCGAGGCCTTCGCTCCGTAAATGGCACTTGCCGACGCATCCTTCAACACCTAAATCGACTCGATGTCGCCGGCATTGACCAGACGCAGCGAAACGCCCGGAACGCCATCGACCAGAATCAACGGTTCGCCGCCGTTGATCGACGGCACGCCGCGGATATTTATGTTGTTGGAAGCGGTCGGGTTGCCCGAATCCATCGTAACGTTAAGCGACGGATCGGCACCCTGCAATGCCTGAATGGTCGAAACGACAGGATGCGATGCGAGATCTTCGCCCGATATGGTGGAGACTGCGCCGGTAATGTTCACGCGACGCTGCTCGGCATAACCGACGACAACCACATCGTCGATGAACTGCGAACTCTCTGTCAATTCGACAGTGATGTCGCTCGCCGTCGAAGCCCGCAACTCCACTTCGGAGTATCCCAGCAGCGATACGGACAGTGTCTGTCCCGAAGCGGCGGATATGGTGAACGTTCCGTCGATGGCAGAAATCGTGCCCATATTGGTCTTCATATTAACTATGGCCGCACCGGCGAGAGGTTTTCCGGTCGCCTTATCGACGACGCGTCCGGTTATCGTGCGCAATGTCTGCGGAACTCCGCTTTGCGGGGCATCCGCACCGACCCCGCCCGCATAGGCATTCGGAGAGAATGGCGCAACGGCAAGCAGTGCGGCGGCGAAAAGTGCTGTCAGCAATCTGCCGCCCGAATGGCTATTGATATTTATGTTTTGCATATCGAATCGTTTTTCAATTATTCAACAAGTTTGTAAAGAGCCTTGACATGCAGCGGCGACAACGGCTCATTGTACATGCGCGCCAGAACGATCGTGCCTTGGAACGAAAGTTCGCCCTTGTCGGATGGATTCGGATCGGCTCCGATGCCGACCCAGTAGGCATTGACGTTGGATACCATGTGGTCGAAGTTGCCCGCATCATTGATTGTCGCAGTAAGTACGCCGTCCACATAGCAGCGCGCGATACCCTCATCTTTGTTCCATGTAAGCACAGAATGGTAGAATACGTCCTTCTGCGGCACCACCCCGCTGTACAGTTCACGCCATGAACCGCCCGTAAACTTGTATCCGTCGCCGGTACGAGTGCCGCCGGTATGGATTTCCCAGTTGATTTCGTGAGTCTTCGCACGGAAACACATTCCCGTACCGCCGGCCTGCGTCGATGCGAACGGCTTGATTTGCTTGCCCGGAGCCAGATTGTCGGCACGGGCGAAGAGCAACTCCATCGAGAATCCGTCTTCGAGACCTTCGGCGAAATCGGTGCGCGCCGTATAAGGAACCTTCCAGAATCCCGTGTCGTGCGCCCCGCTTACAGGTTCTGCCGAGAATACCGCTACCCAACGGTCGTAGCGTTCGCTGTACTGCGTCGAAACGGTGGCATCGAGACGCGAGCCGTCCACGGTCATATTCATGGCGGACACGTCGTCAGCCGCACAGTTCTCGCCGAATACCACATCAAGCAAATCGGCGACAGGAGCCTCGGCCGTCAATTCCGTGTGCTGTGTCGCTTTTGCCAGATTGAGAGCGATATCGTAAATTTTGCCCGCCTCGCAAGCGATGGTCGCATCTTTTGCCAATTCGAAAGTAAAAGTATTGTACATGGTCGTTACCTTGTAGGCGATGCCTTTGGTAACGAACGGAACGGCAGCGAGATAAATGCCTTTGGCATCGGCGACGCTCCTGACGTTTTTAAGTGCGTACATAGTGGAGAGCGTAACTTTCGAAGCGGCTGTGCCCTCCTCATAAGTTATCGCAGGAGCGTCCGAAGTGTCGATTTTCCCCTTTGCGACCACCTTGCCGTTCACTTTCACATCGTCGTTCGCCACGACTTCAACCGAGCAAACACTGTCGTCGGCATACTTCCCTTCGGCGTCGTAAACGCGGAAACGGAGAATTGCCGAAGTCATCGTCATCCTGTTCCCGAAAGTCTTGTCGAATGCACCGCCCGTACCGTCGCCGACGTGTATAGGACTGACTGAAATCATCGTAGCATTCGAACCCGTCATCACGCCCGCCTTGACCTGCGTCTGCTCGGCAAGCACGGTTTCGGTAATCGTATAGTCTTTGGTTACGTTGTCGCAGGCATCGGTGCAGCGACCCTCGATGAATGGATAGTAGGTAATTATATCCGTTGCCGTTCCCGCAAGTCCGCTGACGACAAATGTCGCGGTTTTATCATCGCCGATAGTAATCGCGGAGGATTGCCTGCCCGTATCCGCATTCGACGTTACGCCCAAAAGCGTTTTATCGTTTGCCGTCCAAGTCAGACCCTCGCCGTCCGCATATTGAGTGCGGGAATCCGGGTCGGCACCGTACGTAACAAGTTCGACGGTGCGTTCATCCGAAACGACAGTATTGTCGATGTCCCCTTTCAGGCAACCCGTAAAAATCGTCGTTGCAGCGATTGCGATTACAGAAATTATCTTTTTCATCTTTGCATTCGTTTTAAGATTATTCAAAATTGTCGTAATAGCCGCCATAACCGACATTTATATCATTCGTACCATTTGCGGTGTCGTCGAATTGCGATGACGAACCGAATCCATGCTCCACAGCCGCATTGCAAACATAAAGAAGCGGAGCGGCGAACTTTTTTTTATTTGTTTTCATATCTCTCGATGTTTTACTTTTCTGCATTAGTTTTACCGTTATTATTCAACAAGTTTGTAAAGAGCATTGACTTGCCGCTGCGACAACGGCTCATTGTACATGCGCGCCAGAACGATTGTGCCTTGGAACGAAAGTTCGCCCTTGTCGGATGCATTCGGATCGGCTCCGATGCCGACCCAGTAGGCATTGACGTTGGATACCATGTGGTCGAAGTTGCCCGCGGCATTGATTGTCGCAGTAAGTACGCCGTCCACATAGCAGCGCGCGATACCCTCATCTTTGTTCCATGTAAGCACGGTATGGTAGAATACGTCCTTCTGCGGCACCACCCCGCTGTACAGTTCACGCCATGAACCGCCCGTAAACTTGTATCCGTCGCCGGTACGAGTGCCGCCGGT
>CAYRSF010000032.1:0-15147 GCA_964427035.1 uncultured Alistipes sp. | reverse complement strand
GGCGACAACGTCGCAACCGACACGCCGATGATAGAGATAGTATAAGCGCGTCGCTTCGTGCAATATAGAGTGTCGGAATGCAAATTTCGGCACTCTATATATTTATGTAAGCATAGGCGCGACCAAATAAATTTGGTCGCGGCGCTCCGAGGAACGCAATCAAAGGATTATCGTTATTACAATTTCAGTTCCGGAATTTTAATCCGTAAAAGCCTCAAAATCAATTTTGAATTTTAATCCGGCTGCGCCGGCTTTTCCTCCTACTTGCATGGCATAGCCTGCATACATGCAGTCTCTGCCCATGCTTCGGGCGTCGGTTGAATTTTGAAATTTAATACGTAAAAGCCTGTAAATCAATTTTGAATTTTGAATTTTGAATTTGGCATTGCCCTCGCTTATTCGTATATTTGCGGATATGATACGCTTGAACAGAAAAATATCGACGAAACACCGTCTGATTTTCAGTCTCGTTTCGGCATTGCTGCTCTCGTCGGGATGGCTCGGGGCGGGAGGTTTGCCGCTCTTCGTCGCATTCGTTCCGCTGATGCTCATCAGTGCGGAGTACGACGGCTCGATGCGCAACTGGTTCAGAATGCTCGGCTGGGCGACGCTTGCGTTCTTGACGTGGAACGCTTTGACCGTATGGTGGGTGTGGAAAGCCACTCCGCTCGGTCCGATTACGGCGGCGATTGTCTCCACATGGTGGAATCTCGTGGCGTTCATGCTGTTTCATACCGTTTCCAAACGCGCTCCGAAAGGACTTGCCTGCGTCCTGTTCGTCTCGGCATGGATTGCGACCGAATACATCTATACTCAGGCCCCCGCATTGTCGTTCCCGTGGCTCGTTCTGGGCAACGGATTTTCGGACGATACGTGGTGCGTGCAGTGGTACGAATATACGGGCGTCTTCGGCGGTTCGCTGTGGGTGCTCACGGTGAATGTTCTGGCGTTGCAGTCGCTGCTGACGTTCCGCAAGAGAGTGTGGATTGCCGCTACTGCCGCTTTCACGCTCCCTATGGCCGCATCGCTCGTGCTGTATGCGTCGGAGTCGCCGGATGGCGAACGCTACAATATGCGCGAAAAGATATGCGTGTCGGCAGTGCAGCCGAATGTCGATTGTTACGACAAGTTCAATGGCGATACGGCATGGCAGCAGGAGAATCTGCTGCAACTGCTTGCCGATGTCCCCGATTCGGCGGATTTCGTGCTGATGCCGGAAACGTCGCTCGGCGCGACCCTCAATGTCGATTATCTCGGCGATGCGCGTATCGTCGAGCGGATTTCGGACGTGCTGCGCATGCGCCGTTCGGCGGCAACGGTCATTGCAGGCTGCGAAACCGTCGATGTCTACGGACGGGCTAAGGGTTCGCCGACAGCCCGGCAGTCGGAGGGCATATACTACGACCTCTACAACTCTGCGATAGCGATAGATACGACCGCCAATGTTCAGTTGCATCATAAGGGCAAACTGGTAATCGGCGTGGAGACGACCCCGGCATGGCTGCGCGATGCCGAAATCTTCTCGGTCGATTTGGGCGGCACGATGGGTCAGTTGGGCATCGGTGCGACTGCCGAACCTTTCGCCGCCGGCGGAGTGAAGGTCGCTCCGGCGATTTGTTACGAGGGGTTGTACGGCGACTATATGGGAGGATTCGTCCGCAACGGGGCGCAGGCTCTGTTCGTTATATCGAATGACGGCTGGTGGGGCAATACGCCCGGGCACAAACTGCTGTTCGCATTCTGCCGCCTGCGCGCCATCGAGCATCGCCGCGACATAGCCCGCAGCGCGAATACCGGCGTATCGGGATTCATCGACTCCCGCGGCGACGACATCGAGCGTCTTGGGTGGGACGAGCGCGGAGTTATTACGGCGGATATCCGTCTGAACGACCGCATTACGTTCTATACCCGTTTCGGCGACTATATCGGGCGGCTGTCGCTCTACATCGCGGCATTGTGCCTGCTCTACTTCGTCGCCTACCGTGCCAAAAAACGTTTTTATCTCGCAGACTGAAATAGAGAAATGGGAAAATAAAGGTTAAGAGAGCGAGTAGAAACAATTGCCCATGTATTGAATACAGACAAAAACCAATTTGGAGAGTTAAGGTTTGAGATGTCGTATGCGATTATATCGATATGTTCAATGTTGTAAATGAAAATATTGTAAGATATGTGCAAGATATATAAAACTATTGATTTGTTTGCAGGTATCGGAGGTATTCGATTGGGGTTTGAAGCATACGGATGTAAAAATGTTTTTTCCTCGGAATGGGACAAATATGCCCAAATGATGTACGAAGCGAATTTTCATGAAAAACCTTTTGGAGATATTAATGACATAGACCCGAGAGATATCCCCGAACATGACATCTTATTGGCGGGATTTCCTTGTCAGCCGTTCAGTATTGCGGGCAAAGGATTGGGGTTTGCAGACACAAGAGGCACATTGTTTTTCAACATCGAAGCAATACTTAAAGCGAAGCAGCCGCAAGCATTTCTGTTAGAAAATGTTAAACGGCTTACAACTCATGATAACGGAAATACCTTTACGGTAATTTTGGACAGATTGAATAAATTGGGATATCACGTTTATCATAAAGTATTCAATTCGTTGGATTTTGGTGTCCCTCAAAAAAGAGAAAGAATTTATATTGTAGGGTTTAAAAATCCTGTACAATTTAAATTTCCGAAACCATTGGGATATTTTAAACCTTTGTCTGAAATTTTGGAGAAAGAAGAAGATGTTCCAGCCTCATATTTTTTGTCAGAAGCAATGAAACGGAAACGTTTCTCTGCCATCAAAACGATACCTCCCAAACCCTCTATTTGGCATGAAAATATCGGAGGCAATATATCTCCATTGCCATATTCTTGTGCATTGAGGGCCGGCGGCAGTTACAATTATTTAGTCGTAAACGGAGAAAGACGCTTGACCTCGCGCGAGATGTTGAGACTTCAAGGATTTCCCGACTCTTTTATTATAAACATTCCGTATTCGCAAGCACGAAAAGTTGCAGGAAATTCTGTGTCGGTTCCTGTTATACGGGCAATAGCGGGAGAAATGATTAAATCCCTCGATGAACAAAAAACGGCTGTAAAATATAAAGAACATAATTTATTCGCAGGTTATGACTATTTTGGAGGCGAAACAAGCATTAGATAAAATCATATCGAAAGGCAGAGTACATTTGTATAAACCGATTCAGATCGCAGAAATTTTATATCGCGACAGAGTAAGCCGAGATATCGATTTGTCTGATTTAAGTACTTACAGAAACGCCTCGAAAAGGTGGCGAGATATAGTGTGTTTGCGCTTTTTAGGAAGAACATCTGCGTCTTCGGCAAGATATCAGGACGATGTGTTTAACGAAAACGCCGTACCGCCTTCGGTGCCGGAAGTATTGGGCGTCGAAAACAGACAAAACAATGGGATTGTAGAGAAGTATATTTACGACCGTTTTGAACAACGGTTTTCACAAATGTCAAGCGGCTTGGATTATTGTAATACGCATGATAAATACAATTTTCATATTATAGAGTTTATCAATCTGTTTTGGAATGAACCGGGATTGAGACGCAGTGTCGATAAAATATATGAAATAGTGGTATACGCTTTATTTTCAGTTATTATCGAATGTCTAAAAGTTAAGGTTACCGTTGAAGCGGATATAACTAAAAAAGAATTATTGGATGAATTTTCCGATTTTGCCGAGCGTGTAATGGGGTTGTCAAAAGAACGGTCAAAAATAACGGTCAATGCTCAAATAAATCGTGTCGGCATTACCAATGCGGCTGACAGGGGGTTGGACATGTGGGCTAATTTCGGCATGGCGATTCAGATAAAACACTTGTCATTGACAGAAGAACTTGCGGAAAATATAGTATCATCGGTATCCTCCGACAGAATAGTGATTGTATGTAAAAATTCAGAGGAAAAACTTATAGTTTCCTTATTGAACCAAATAGGATGGAGATCGAAAATTCAAAGCATAATAACGGAAAATGATTTGATATCATGGTACGACAAAGCGCTTAGAGGCCCTTTCGCTGATGAAATAGGGGATAAAGTTTTATCAACATTATACGATGAAATTTTATTGGAATTTCCAGCAACCAATAGAGCCGATTTTAATGATTTCATGCATAATAGAGGTTATGATTCTATTTCGCAGAATGATGTTTGGCGCAATAATTAAACGAAGTCGGTTGAAGACCGATATTCAATTTCGAGTCAGAGATTCATTTTGTGGCGGAAACGGTATGAATTGCGGATTATGTCGGGCAAGCATGCATAGATGTAATTTGGATGTCGATTTCGATGCATATGCAAAAACATAAGGTATAATAACACTGAAAGTTTTTCGCCGAATCATCGCCGTTACGCCTTGAATACTTTGATAATGGATTATTCCTCAATCGGTTGTATCAAACATATGAGAATTTAAAATATGAACTATTCCGAAACCGTCGAATTTCTCTTTTCGTCGATGCCCTCGTTTCAGGACAAGGGCGCAACCGCCTACAAACCGGGGTTGGAGCGCGTCGCCGAATTCTGCCGCAAAATCGGCAACCCTCAGCGCAACTATTTCGTGATTCACGTCGCCGGCACCAACGGCAAGGGGTCGGTCTCCCACATGCTGGCGGCCATTCTCCAACAGGCGGGCTATCAGACGGGGCTGTTCACCTCGCCTCACCTCAACGATTTCCGCGAGCGGATAAAGGTGAACGGCGAGATGATTTCCAAACAGAAAATCGTCAATTTCGTAGACAAATACCGCCGCGACATGGAGGAGTGCGAACTGTCGTTCTTCGAGATGACCACCGCGCTCGCTTTCGACTATTTCGCGCAGTGCGACGTCGAAGTGGCAGTCGTCGAAACGGGACTCGGCGGCAGGCTCGATGCGACGAACATCGTGATTCCCGTCATCAGCGTAATTACCAACGTCGGTTTGGAACATACCGCGCTGCTCGGCGATTCGCTTCCGAAAATCGCACGCGAAAAGGGCGGAATCATCAAAAAGAGCATTCCGGTTGTCTTGGGCGAGCGCAACCCCAATTACAATCTCGTAATAGAGGAGATTGCGGACGACATGCACTCGGAAATCATCTATGCCGAGGAGGCGTTCGAATGCCGCAATGTCTGCGAATCGGACGGCAAGCAGGTATTCGATATGGTGCGCACCCGCGACGGACAGGAGTACCGGCTGGCATTGGGGCTGCTCGGCGAGTATCAGCGCAGCAATATCACTGTCGCCTGTGCCGTAGCCGACTATCTGCACCAGAACACCCCGCTGTCGATAAGCCGCCGCGCTTTCGTCGAGGGTTTGAGCAGCGTCGCCGAGATAACATCTTTCCACGGTCGCTGGGAGGTTATAGACACTGCGCCGCTGACGGTCTGCGACACGGGGCACAATGCCCACGGTCTCGCATTCGTCGGCGAACAGTTGCGTCATCGCAAGTCCGGCCGGCTGTGCTGCGTCATGGGATTTTGCGCCGACAAGGATATAGAGCGGATGTTGAGGCTGATGCCCGAGGATGCGCACTACATCTTCACCCGTGCCGGCATCGAGCGTGCGGCGAATACGGAGGATATAATGAATATCGCCGCAGCGTTGGGTTTGGACTGCGAATCGGCACCGGGAGTGCCCGAAGCGATAGGACGCGCCCGTGCGATGCTCTCGCCCGAAGATATGCTTTTCATCGGCGGCAGTACGTTCGTCGCCGCCGAAGCGTTGGCTGCAAAGAAGAAGTAGCGGATGCGTGCCGCTTTTTTATGGTTGCGCGGGCGGCAAAATGCCGCCCGCGCTTATGTCGGACAGGACGCTGACGGGCGAGTAGGCGTCGGGCATAACATCGGCAGTTGCGGCGGAACATGCAATATGGATTCCCGCTGTCCCGATACTCACGGCACTCACGAAACGACTCGCACGCGAAAACCGGTCTCCCTGCCGCGCTCTTCGCTACGCCTGCCCCATTTTGTTGAAGGTCTGCGGCGACGAGTGCTGCGGAATGTTGATTTTGCCGATTGCCGACTCGTATCGCTGGATGTTCTCCTGCAACGACATGAGCAGCCGTTTGGCATGCTCCGGCGTGAGTATTATGCGGCTGCGCACTTTCGCTTTGGGCACTGCGGGCAGTATCGTGGCGAAATCGAGAATGAATTCCGATGTCGAGTGCGATATGATAGCCAGATTGGAGTATATTCCCATCGCCGTTTCGGCGTCTAATTCGAGGTCTATGCCCATCGAATTGTTTTGATTTTTCTCTTCCATAACTCAAAGGTTCATTTTATGCGCGTTTCCCCTATTCGGCACAGCCCCGACGGGAGGTTCTGCACTCGGTTCGGCTGAAACGGGCGGTTCGGTATTTGCAAATATAACCAATGATGCCGATATTTTCAGCAGTACAATATCGAAAACATCAACAAATTATCAACCGTATAACGTATCCGCTGCCCGTATTGTTGCCGGATAAGACAAAAAATGTGCGGAAAAGACCGGTTCGGAACATTTTTTTCATAACTTTGTACGAATTTCAGCACGTTGTGCCGAAAGCATTCGTGCGTCATAGTTTTGAGAGATTTATGTTATTGACAACCATAGAAATACTTCTTCGCGGGATGGCTGTGGGAATGGCGGCGTCGATTACCGTGGGTCCGGTCGCCGTGTTGTGCATCCAGCGGACGTTGAGCAAAAGCCGCCGCTCGGGCATGGTGTCGGGCGTCGGAGTAGCGTGTGCCGATACGTTTATGGCATTGATTGCATTCTTTTTCTACTCTATGCTGCAAGCGCAAATCGAGCAGTACAGCCAGTTTCTGCGCGTCGTGGGCGGAGTGTTCGTCGTAATCGTCGGCGTGGTGATATTCTTCCAGAATCCCGTGTCGCAGATTCGCCGAAACCGTGTCGGCAAAACGTCGCTGTGGCAGGATTTCGCCTCGATGTTCGTCTTTACGATTGCCAATTTCGTGATTGTTATTCCCTATATCCTCGCATTCTTCGCCATGTTCAGCGTCGGCACCGTCGGCGGAAACGAGGACGTGGCGTCGATAGTGTCGAGCGCGCTCATAATCGCCGGATTCTTTTGCGGCGCACTGCTCTGGTGGTTCCTGCTGACCTCGCTCATAAGCCTTTTCCGCCGCAAGTTCCGTCCCCGCCACATGCTTACTATCAACCGTGTAGCGGGAATTGTCATCGGGCTGCTCGGCGTCTATACCATTTTTTCGACATTTTACAACATAATGCCCAATGGAGTTTTGCACTGACAACAGCAAAAAGATAATCATCGCAATCGACGGCTTCTCGTCGTGCGGCAAAAGCACGTTCGCCAAATCGATTGCCGCCCGACTGGGCTATATTTTCATCGATACCGGCGCGATGTACCGTGCCGTAACGCTTTATGCACTCGAACACGGCGCGATACGTTCGGGCATCGCCGACGAAGACCGCATCGTGGCTCTGCTGCCCGACATCGCCATTACGTTCCGTTTCAACCCGCAGCGCGGGGCGAGCGACATCTACGTGAACGGCGATTTGGTCGAGGGCAAGATTCGCACTATCGAGGTGAGCAACTGCGTAAGTGCGGTAAGTTCGATACGCGAGGTGCGCGAGAAACTCGTGGCGATGCAGCAGCAGATGGGCGAACGCCGCGGGGTGGTGATGGACGGCCGCGACATAGGCACGGTCGTTTTTCCCGATGCCGAACTGAAAATATACATGACCGCCGACCCGAAAGTGCGTGCCGAACGCCGTTACGAGGAGTTGCGCGCCAAGGGCGACGAAGTGTCGTTCGACGAGGTGCTCGAAAACGTCATTTCGCGCGACGAGGCGGATATGCACCGTGCCATTTCGCCTCTGCGCAAGGCAGACGATGCCGTGGTGCTGGACAACAGCCGCATGACGGTCGGCGAACAGATGGAGTGGTTCGCAGGCGAGTTCGCGCGGGTGCAGAAGGGGCTGCAAGATTAACGAAAAAGTCTTTAACGGCTTTATGCAAGTGGAAATCGACGATAAATCGGGCTTCTGTTTCGGAGTCGTGAGAGCGATATCCGAGGCGGAGCGCGCTCTGGCGGAGGGAGGCGAAGTGTGCTCGCTCGGCGACATAGTGCATAACCGCATGGAGGTGCAGCGGCTCGAACGTTTGGGGCTGCGCACGGTGTCGCACGACGAGATAGGTTCGCTCGGCAGCGACTGCCGCCTGCTTGTCCGCGCACACGGAGAGCCGCCTTCGACATACGCGTCGGCGAGAGAGTGCGGGGTGGAGATTATCGACGCGACATGTCCGGTGGTCGCCAGATTGCAGGAGCGCGTCAAGTGCGCCCACGAATGGGCGAAATCCTGCAACGGTCAGGTCGTGATTCTCGGCAAGAGGGGACATGCCGAAGTGGTCGGACTGACGGGGCAGGTCGCGGAGCCGACGATTGTCATCGAGAGTGCCGCCGATTTGGATGCGATAGACTTCTCCCGACCGATTCTGTTCCTGTCGCAGACCACCCAAAGCCCGCAACTCTTTACGGAGTTGCTTGAAGAGATGCGCCGCCGGTTGCCCGACCCCGGCATGCTGAACGCCTCCTGCACGATATGCAGCCGCGTGTCGTCGCGCGAACGGCACCTGCGGGAGTTCGCTGCGCGCCACGATGCGATAGTGTTCGTCTGCGGTCGCAAGTCGAGCAACGGCAAGGTGCTTTTCGGCATCTGCCGCGATGCGAACCCGCACAGTTACAATATCGAGGAGGCACGGGAGTTGCAACCCGAGTGGTTCGCCGGCGCACGAAGCGTCGGGGTGTGCGGAGCGACTTCGACGCCGGAGTGGCTCATGCGCGAAGTCGCCGGTGCGATAGAGGCAATGGGGAAAGAATAAGTTATTAAGGACTTTAATGTCGTTAAAGTCCTTGAAAATAATTGCTATGAAGAAATACCTTATCCGAAGTCTGAAATATTTCGCGGCATTGTGCGTTTTGTATACGGCATTCATGTATGCCATGTACAAATCCGATGCGACGATGCTGACGCTCGCCGACGACTGGGCGATACTCATCGGCACGACGCGCGGACGGTGGATGATTGCGGCGGCGGTCGCACTGTCGGCGATATACCCGAAACTGGCATTCGTTACGCGCCGCGTCGAGGGCGACACGGTCGAAAACCGCGAGCAGATTATCGCTGCATTGAATGCGGCGGGTTATACGCTCGTCCGCGAAGGGGAGGAGCGCATGGAGTTCCGTGCCGGATGGGGGCAGCGGCTGCTCAACCTGTTCGAGGACGATGTCGCGGTCGCGCAGCATGGACAGTGGATAGAGATTTCGGGCATCCGCCGTTCGGTCGTGCGGACGGCGATACGGCTCGACGGTTACATACGAAACCATAACAGAAGAAAGGATGAATAGACGATTGCATATCATAAAATTCGCATGTGCCGCGTGTGCCGCGGCAACGATATTCTTCGCCGGCGTCTTTGCGGCGAAGAACGATTTCGGATTGGGTCGCAACATGGAAATCATGGCGAACCTGATGCGCGAACTCGCCACATATTATGTGGACGAGATTTCGCCCGACGAGATGATGCGCAACGGCGCACGGGGCATCACGTCGAAACTCGACCCGTACACCGAGTATCTGCCCGAGTCGGAGATGTCCGATTTCGAGACGCTCACGACGGGCAAATACGGCGGTATCGGCGCACTGATACGTCAGGACAGCAATTTCGTGATTATCGCCGAGCCGTACAAAGGCTCTCCTGCCGACCGTGCGGGGTTGAAGATAGGCGACCGGATAGTCGCCATCGACGGCGAGAGCGCCGAGGGGATGACGACCTCCGATGTCAGCGCGCGTCTGAAAGGCGAACCCAATACGACCGTGAAAATTGAGGTCGAAAAATTGGTCGGCGGCAACCGCGAGGAGGTGAAGATTCGCCGCGAACGAATCGTGATTCCGAGCATCTCCTATTCGGGTTACGTCGCGGACGGCATCGGTTATATCCGCCATGCCGACTTTACGGACACCTGCTACGACGACATGCGGGCTGCGATACTCGCATTGCAGGAGAGCGGCGACCTTCGCGCATTGATACTCGATTACCGCAACAACGGCGGCGGCGTTATGCAGTCCGCAATCAAGGTTCTGTCGCTATTCGTGCCGAAGGGGACGAAAGTGCTCGAAAACCGCGGTCGCAACGCTTCGTCGGTCGAAACTTTCCGCACCGAATACGAACCTCTGCTGCCCGATACGCCGCTTGCCGTGCTCGTGAACGGCAACAGCGCGTCGGCTGCCGAAATCGTGTCGGGGGCGATACAGGACCTCGACCGGGGCGTACTTATCGGTCAGCGCAGTTTCGGCAAGGGTCTGGTGCAATCGACGCATCCGGTCGGCTACAACAGTTACGTGAAGATGACCTCCGCCAAGTACTACATCCCGTCGGGCCGCTGCATTCAGGCTGTGCGCTACTCGTCCGACGGTCGCGCCGAGGCGGTCGCCGATTCGTTGGTGAACGAATTCAGGACGGCGGGCGGACGCAAGGTTTACGACGGCGGCGGAATCATGCCCGACATAAGGACTTCGCCCGAATATGTCAGCAACTTCGCCGTTACGCTCTATCTGACGGGCATTATCGATGATTTCGGCGACGATTACATGCGCCGTCATTATGCCGACAAGCCCGACAGCCGCACGTTCTCGATTTCGGATGCCGACTATGACGATTTCGTGCGAATGGTCGAAGGCCGCGAGGTGGACTACAAGTCGGATTCGCGGCGGGCATTGGAACATCTGCGCGCATCGCTCGCCAAGGAGCGATACGACGACCGTATGGGCGACGCATTGAAGGCTATCGACGAAAACCTGCATGACGACAAGATGAGCAATCTCCAAACCTATCGCAAGGAGATTGTCGATGCCATAAATGCCAATATTCTGCTGCGCTTCGCCTATTCGGAGGGAGTGATTGAAAACTCGCTGGGCTCGGATTCGGACGTCGTCCGTGCCATCGGCATCCTGCAAGACGAACCGGAGTATCGCCGAATACTCGCGGAGCAGGATACGGAAAGGAAATAATAAGAAGAAAGACCTTAACCGACGCCAAGCCGAGAGCAGCCGGACTCGTTCGGGCTGCCGGGACGCGAAGGAGCGAAAGCCCGCGAATGCGGGATTAATGACCTTAAAGACTTTAAAAAGCCGATGCTCGAATCGATTCGCAGAAACATTCACAGGAACATACGGACGCTGGTGCTCCTGCTCGGAGTGGCATTAGTCGCCGTGTCGCTGCTGATTACCAACCGGATGGCGCATTCGCTGCGTGAGAAGGAGAAACATGACGTGGAGTTGTGGGCTGCGGCTATGGAGCGTGTCAATCGCGATGCCATGGGCGACTATATGAGCGATCCGCTCGTCGATGCCATCATCAACAACCGCAACAACATCCCGTTCATCATCACCGACGAGAATCTGCGAGTGGTGTCGTACCACCTTATCGACGAAAAGGAGATCCATGACCCCGAACGGCTTCACCGCCTGCTCGACCGCATGTCGAACGACAATACGCCTATCATAGTGCGGTTCTGGTGGACGAGCGAGCACAACCACATAATATTCTACGGGCACTCGACGACGCTGATGCTGCTGTATGTATTTCCGTACATCCAGATGTTCATCATCATCGTGTTCGTCGTGGTGCTGTTCATCGCTTTCCGCTCGACCAAGCAGGACGAGCAGAACCGCGTGTGGATAGGTCTCGCCAAGGAGACGGCGCACCAGTTGGGAACTCCGACCTCGTCGCTGCTCGGCTGGATCGAGTATCTGCGGTCGCAGTCGGTAGACCAGATGGCGGTCGAGGAGATGAACAAGGATTTGGCGCATCTGATGAAAATCGTAGACCGCTTTTCAAAAATCGGTTCGGATACGCCGCTTCGGGCAGCCAACGTGAACGAGGTCGTGAGCGGGTCGGTGATGTATTTCCGCAAACGCATTCCGCGCAACGTTACGCTCGATTACAACGGACTGGCGATTGACCCTGTGCAGGCGAACCTGAATGCGGCTCTGTTCGAGTGGGTCATCGAGAATCTGATGAAAAATTCGCTCGACGCCTTGCAGGGGCACGGTTCGATAGTGGTGCATATCGGTTCGGACGAACGGTTCGTGTGGATCGACGTGAAGGATACGGGCAAGGGCATCGCCAAGTCGAACTGGAAACGCATTTTCCAACCCGGTTTCACTACCAAAACCCGCGGCTGGGGGCTCGGATTGTCTCTTTCGCGCCGAATCATCGAGGAGTACCACCACGGCAAAATCGCGGTCGTCGAGTCGGAGATAGGTCGCGGCACGACGATACGCGTAACGCTGAAACGGGTATTCGGGTAGACGAACGCACAACGATACGTGTAACGCATAAACGGGATTCAGAATACCTATATTATATTGCTTATTATTGCTTATATTGCCTTAACTTTGCCTTAACTGTCGCCATGGCTATGCAACCTCTTATTCCTGCCATTCCGCCCGACTCGCTCTCGGCGGCGGATGTCTTCGGAGCGGCGAGCGAACTCGCGCTTCGGAGCGGTACGGGGCATGCCGTCGCGGCAGGTGCGGGCGATGCGGTGTTGCAGATTGTGGCACTCGCCGTAATGCTGCTGTATATATATATGCTCGTCCGCTATTTCGATGTAGTTCGCGTTATCGTGGCGTCGGTCGTCGGCGAAGCGCCGTCCGAACGCCGTCGCCGCCGAGTGTTCAACTCTGTCATGGTGCGCAACGTCGAAATCGTGATTGCCGTTGCGGGTCTCGTCGCTGCGGCTGCCGTCGCGGCACGGCTGTTCGTAACGAAAATGGCGGTGCCCGCTTTTTCGGACAACGTGGCGGTTCTCGCATGTACGGCCGCTGCCGGATTGACCGCACTTGCGGGGTTCGAATATTCGGCGGTGCGCGCCGCAGGTTTCGTCAGCGGGCGAACCGATGTCTGTTTGTCTGTCCTGCAACTGAAACTGCGACATTTTTCGGTTGCCGTTGCGACCATGCTGCCGGTCGGGATGCTGTCCCTTTTTTCCGCTCCCGGTGTTGCTGACGCGTGTTTTTATATCATGGCGGGGCAATGCGTCATTTCGGCAATACTCTTTGTCAAAGAGACTTTCTCGCTCTTTATTTCGCAAAGAGTTTCGATTTTGTATTGGATTTTGTATCTTTGCACCCTGGAATTATTCCCCGCATCTCTTCTGCTCGCTCCGATAATGCGCGCATGAGCGGGATACTGATAATAATTTATGGGTGTGAAAGTAAGTAAAATTTTAGTGTCGCAACCCCGTCCGGCGATTATCGAGAAGTCGCCGTTCCATGAATTGGCGGAGAGATACAAGTTGCAGATTGACTACATGCCGCTTATCAAGGTTATAGGCGTGTCCCCTAAGGAATTCCGCAGTCAGCGGGTGGATATCCTTTCGCATACGGCGGTGATATTCACTTCGCGAACCACTATCGACAGTTTTTTCAGAATCTGCGAGGATGCGCGCGTTACCGTGCCGGAGACGATGAAGTACATCTGCTCGACCGAGTCCATCGCGCTCTATCTTCAAAAGTATATCGTCTACCGCAAACGCAAGATTTCGTTCGCCGACGGTTCGTTCACCGGGCTTATCGAACAGATAGTTAAGCAGAAGGACGAAAAGATGCTGCTGACGCTCAGCGAACCGCACAAACCCGAGGTGCCGGAAACGCTCACCCGTCTGCACATAAACTACACTCCCGTGATTCTCGCGCGCACCGTTGCGAGCGACATCGAGCCGGAGGAGTTGAAGAGTTACGACATGCTGCTGCTCTACTCGCCATGGGACGTTAAGACCATTTGCGAGAAACTGCCCATCGGGGAACTGCCCGCTATCGCCACTTTCGGCGAGGGTACGCTGCGTTCGGCTATCGACAACAATATTTCGGTCAAGGCGTGTGCGCCGAGTGTCGAGGCTCCGTCGCTCGCCAAGGCGGTAGATCTCTATATCTCGCAGATACGCAAGGGGAAGGAGGTCGCAGACGTAGAACTTGCGAGTGCTGCGACGAGCGAAAAGGAGGAGTTCATCCGCTTTCAGCAGAATCGCCTCGCCAAGAAAGGCCGCCCGAAAAAATAGGCGTCATTCCGTCCGTACAGTTTGCGGACGGGATGATTCGTATCAGATAAATTCATTCGACGCATGACGACAGAGACAGACAGAAAATTGCCGAAAGAGGAGCGATTGCATTCGTTCGGTGCCGTACGCCGTCTGTTTCGCGACGGTCGGGGCGGATTCATCTATCCGTTCCGCTTTGTCGTCTATGCGGAACCCGATGTCGAATTGTCGGCGAGCGTTCTCTTTTCCGCTCCGAAGAAATTCCACAAACGCGCCAACAAGCGCAACCTGTTGCGCCGGCGTATGCGCGAAGCCTACCGGCACAACAAATCCGTTCTTGCCGAGTCGGGCAAGACCGGCACGGTCGAAATCGCGCTCGTCTACTCCACCAAAGAGATTCACGGCTATAAAACCATCGAAAATGCGCTCCGGCGGGTTCTTAAAAACATTGCCGAGGGTTTGTAGACGCATCGCCGCAATGCCGCTTATCGGCATCGTGCGCTTCTATCAGGTGTGCATATCCCCGCTTACGCCGCCGTCGTGCCGCTATACGCCGACCTGCTCGCAATACGCTCTCGAAGCCTTGCGCCGCTACGGTGCGTTCAAGGGCGGATGGCTCGCATTCAAGCGTCTGTGCCGCTGCCATCCGTGGGGCGGCAGCGGATACGACCCCGTGCCGTAGGAGGCTCACGTGCCGCGGGAAACCGGGAGCACTGGGAGTAATGAGAGCACTGGGATAGCAGGGAGGTTGGCACGTGCGGGTTGTTCTGGGAGGACTGGGAGTACTGAGAGCACTGGGATAGCAGGATGGTTGTTCGGTTGTTGGGAGTGCGGGGAGGTTGGCACGTGCGGGTTATTCTGGGAGCACTGGGAGTACTGAGAGCACTGGGATAGCAGGAAACTTATATTACCTATTCTACCTATAATACCTATTTCTCAGTACTCCCAGTCCTCCCAGTCCTCCCGGCTAATACAAGGTCCCTTTCGGGGCGAAGAGCAGGTAGCCGAAATTGAAGGTCAGGTAAAAATTGTTGTCGTTGCGCAAGCCGTATTTGGTGAGCGACAGGCTT
>CAYRSF010000031.1:0-17204 GCA_964427035.1 uncultured Alistipes sp. | reverse complement strand
CATTAAAGCCGCCGCAAAGGGTTGCGACGACCAAAAACAGCCCGAAAATTGTTCGACAGTGAAACCTCCCCCCCCCGAAGAATTGCGAAATTTTTCGATTTGAAATCATTTGGGTGTGGTTTTGTGTTTAAAAAATTTGTTTCACGAATTCCTCTTTCCTGCCATAACACAAACGGACGCGAAAATCGGAAAAACGTATTCGCAAAGGTATAATTTTATTATGTTATTCGCAAAATATTTTTTACGCAAAACGATACATCGCTGTTATGTAAAACGATACGGTCTGCGGCGGACGCGGTCGCTTCGGGGCGGTGCCTGCCGCCGTTCGGGGACGCCGGCATCGAACGGCATATTCGCACTTTTTTTCGGTGCGGATTTGCAAAATTCAAATAATAATGGATATATTTGTGTTATGAATGCGGTCGTTCATTCGTTTTTCGCGCTGAACTGCGCAGGCGAAACTGTCGAAAATTGAAAATGAGATAAACTATAAACCTGTTTCAAAATGAATCTGATTTCGTATTCCGCAAAAGGTTTGACGGCTTTGACTTTGGCGGTTGTACTGTGCATGCCTTCGGGCATTGCGGCAAAGCCCAAGAAAGAGAAGGTGTCCGACCCGAGACTGCTGAAAATCATGTCTATGTCAAAACCTGTCAAAGAGGCTCAATTCGTCGTGAAGGGCGTATCGCTTCCGACTACGAGCCGTGCCGTTCAGGGATTCGACGTTGCCGACGACGGTGCGACGCTGTGGTATTCGCAGCCGGGAAACATCGGCAAGAGCCAGCCGGGTCTGACCAAAGTTCATGAAAACTACATCGTCAGGGGCAGAGGTCGTTCGGGCGAAAAGATGCTGCTGCGCTATTTCGGCAATGCACACAGCCTTTCGGTGGAACATGCCGAAGACGGCGATTACATATGGATAGGCAGTTGCGCGACGAAATGGCACAAGAGTTATACCCGCACCCGTGCCGTTTCGCGTATTCCGTTTACGCCTGACGGCGAACTGAACGACGGATATGCCGGAGAAACCTATTATATGGGCGGCAGTTACTACTGCTGGCCTGCGGTCGATGCCGCCGACGACATTCTTGCGGTCGCAACCTCGAAAGCGGGGGCGGTAACGTTCAATATCTATTCGCTCAGCGAGGCGCGCGCTTTGCCTGACACCGAAATCCGGATGAAGACGGTGTGGAAAGGCGAGTACATCGGCGAAGAGGAGGAAACCGTATACCGTACCGTAAAGGGCAAGGATTTGACCACTCTCGACCCTGTCAGCAGTTTCACCGTGGCGAAACCCGACAAGGAGAATGGCAACCCGATGAAGGATATCAACTACTTCTCGTTCCGCGGCTATGACGTAGACAAGGACTATGTCTATTTCGTCGAAGGCAGACACAACAAGGGCAACTACAACGCCAACGGTCCGTCGAACGCGTTCATAACGGTGTTCGACCATTCGGGCAACGTAGTGCTTCCCCGCCGCCGCATTTCGGTCATCGCCGACAAGTATATGCTCAATGTGCTCGGTCTGACGCCTCAGGGATATGCCGATATCGCCGGCATCAAAGTTCGCGACGGAAAGGTCTATATCGTCTTCTCGACATATAATTCGAGCGGTGCCAAGAAGGGTCATCGCGCAAACATAGTCAAGTACGAGTAGGGTAGTACAGTTGGAAAAGTATTACAGGTATAACAGGCAGTATAGGATTCTCTGTACTGCCTATTATGCTTATATTGCCTGCCCCCCCCCTCGAAAAACACGGGCAGTCTGCCGCAGCAGACTGCCCGTGTCCTTTAACCTTAACCTTGTCGTGCGGATTCGCCGCTATTTGATGAACAGCATTTCGCGGTATTTCGGCAAAGTCCAAATCTGGTCGTCCACGACCTCTTCGAGATGGTCGATTTCGTCGCGGATTTTGTCGAAGAATACGGCTACCGTATCGTGATACGAAATCGCCTTCTCGCGCATGTTTTCGATATGGTTGGCAACCTTTCGGCACTTTATCATGTCCTGTACGAGGGACTGAATCGTTGCCGTGCGGTCCTGAATATTCTTTATCAGTTCGGTGTCGGTCGTCGATTTGATGCCTAATTGGTGCATCTTCCACGCCTTGTCGAGCAGCACCGATTCGTATTTCGATGCGATAGGCACGATGTGGTTCATCGCCAAATCGCCGAGTACGCGGGCTTCGATTTGTATCTTCTTGACGTATGTCTCCCACTTGATTTCGGTGCGGGCTTCGAGTTCGACCTTGTCGTAAACCCCCATTTTGTCGAACATGGCAACCGAACTTTCGTCCAAATAACGGTCGAAAATCAACGGTGCCGAAGTCTCGCAATCCAGACCGCGCCGTGCCGCCTCCTTCTTCCATTCGTCCGAATAGCCGTTGCCGTCGAAACGGATAGCCTTGCAATATTTGACCAGTTCGCGTATCGTTTCGTAAATCGCCTTGTCCTTCTTTTCGCCGGCTTCGATTTTGGCATCGACGGTCTTCCGGAACGCCGTGAGTTGCTCCGCTACGGCGGTGTTGAGCACGATCATCGCGTCGGCGCAGTTGTCGGACGACCCTACGGCGCGAAACTCGAAACGGTTTCCCGTGAACGCGAACGGCGACGTGCGGTTGCGGTCGGTGTTGTCGAGCAGCAGACTCGGAATCTGCGTCAGCCCGCTCATGCGGAATATGTTCTTGGCATCGAAGCGGATATCCTCGTCGTTATGCGACTTTTCGATTTTGTCGAGCACGGACGACACCTGCGTTCCGAGGAATGTCGAGATGATTGCCGGCGGTGCTTCGTTCGCGCCCAGACGGTGCTCGTTGGTCGCGCTCATCACCGATGCTTTCAGCAGCCCGTTGTGCTTGTAGACCGCAGCGATGACGTTTACGAGGAACGTGATGAATTGCAGGTTCTCGAATGCCGTCTTCCCCGGACGCAGCAGATTCACGCCCGTATCCGTACCGAGCGACCAGTTGTTGTGCTTTCCCGAACCGTTGATGCCCTTGAACGGCTTCTCGTGGAGCAGCACACGGAAATGATGACGGCGCGAAACCTTGTCCATTACCGTCATGAGCAACTGGTTGTGGTCGTTGGCGAGATTGGCCTCCTCGAATATCGGGGCTAATTCGAACTGATTGGGCGCAACCTCGTTATGACGGGTTTTGAGAGGAATGCCGAGTTTCAGACTTTCGTATTCCAACTCCTTCATGAAGGCCAGTACCCGCTGCGGAATCGCACCGAAATAGTGGTCTTCCAACTGCTGGTTCTTTGCCGCTTCGTGTCCCATGAGGGTGCGACCGGTTTGTACGAGGTCGGGACGTGCCGACCACAGCGAGTCGTCCACGAGAAAATACTCCTGCTCCCAGCCGAGATAGGAGTATACCCGTTCCACGTTTCTGTCGAAATAGCGGCACACCTCCGTCGCCGCCTTGTTCACTGCCGACAGCGAACGGAGAAGCGGTGTTTTGTAGTCTAATGCCTCGCCCGTGTACGAAATGAATACTGTCGGTATGCAGAGCGTCGTATCCACGATGAATGCCGGCGATGTAGGGTCCCACGCCGAGTAGCCGCGCGCTTCGAAAGTGTTGCGGATACCGCCGTTGGGGAACGACGATGCGTCCGGCTCCTGCTGAATCAGCACCTTGCCCGAGAACTCCTCCAATACGCCGCCCTGTCCGTCAGGTTCGGCGAACGAGTCGTGTTTCTCGGCAGTGCCGCCCGTCAATGGCTGGAACCAGTGGCAGTAGTGGTCTGCACCGTGCACCAAAGCCCACTGGCGCATGCCTGCCGCTATCGCGTCCGCCACTTCGGGTGTGAGCGGAGTGTTGTTCTCGATTGTGTTGAGGAGCGCATCGTATGTCTGTTTGCTGAGATACTTGCGCATCTGTTTGCGTCCGAAAACCCTTTCGCCGAAATAGTCGGACGGATTGCTGCTCGGTGCATCGACGGCGACTACCGTGTGGTTCATCGCCGCTTCCAGCATTTTGAATCGTAATAAAGACATGTTAATTCGGTTTTCCGTTTGTTTTTCCGTTATCTGTCGTTCGTCATCGGCGAACGATTACGATGCAAATATAGCGACTTTTCGTTGAAATGATTCATATTTTATAAAATTTTAATGCAAAACATTTATTATTTTATCGCAAATCGATATTATATTTTCGGGAACCCCGTTTCATGTCGTGTATAATAATCGATAATCGATAAAATGATTGTCGGATGCGCAGAGGGCGTCGAACTCTATAAAACGGCCGCGGATTTCGTGTCGAATGCTTTCCTTTTGCGATGCTTTCTGTTATTTTTATAACAATTATTTGTTTCGTTCGGAAAAATATTAGTACCTTTATGCGATTTTTGGAAAAACCCTAAACTAATCAAAAATACTATGGCAAATAACAATCGTGAAAAACTATTCGCCGAGTTCCCTCCGGTTTCGACCGAAGCGTGGGAAGCGGCGATAGCGGTCGATCTCAAAGGGGCGGACTACGAGCGAAAATTGGTATGGCGTACGAACGAAGGCTTCAACGTTCGTCCGTACTATCGCGCCGAGAATCTCGATGGTCTTGAAACTTTGAACGCCGGAGCGGGCGAGTTCCCTTACCTCCGGGGCGTAAGCGGCGACAACAACTGGCTCACTCATCAGACGATCGGGGTCGCAGTGCCTGCCGAGGCGAATGCTGCGGCATTGAAGGCTCTCAATGCCGGTGCGGACTCGCTCGGATTCGAAATCGGGGACGAGAATTTCTCGGCGGCCGATTTGGATGTTCTGTTGAAGGACATCTATATGCCGGCTGTCGATTTGACCTTCTCGGGCAGGAAGATTCCGCACATAGCGGCTCTCGTGCTCGCCAAGGCCGAAAAAGAGGGTGTGTCAAAAGATGACACACGCATTAATTTCTGCATCGACCCTGTCGTGAAACATCTGTCGATGAAGGGCGACTGGTGCGAAAAGTGCGGCGGTACGAAATGTTTCGACAAGATTGCCGATCTTGTCAAGCAGACAAAGGAGTACAAACATGTCCGCATCGTTACAGTTTCGGGCAACGTGTTCTCCGATTCGGGTTCGACCATCGTCGAGGAACTCGCATTCTCGCTTTCTGCCGCTCACGAGTATCTCGTGCAGATGATGGATCGAGGGCTGACGATAGACGAGGCCGCGCTCAAAATGCGCTTCTCGTTCGCCGTTACGTCGAACTACTTCATGGAGATGGCGAAATTCCGTGCAGCCCGCCTGCTGTGGGCGAATATAGTCAAGGCATACGAACCGGCTGTCGCATGTTCGTGCAAGATGTTCGCGCATGCCCGCACGTCGGCTTGGAACCAGACCGTATACGACCCTTACGTGAACATGCTGCGCGGTACGACCGAGGCTATGTCCGCCGCTATCGCAGGCGTGCATTCGCTGGAAGTCCTGCCGTTCGACCACTCCTACGAAGCGCCGTCGGAGTTCTCCTGCCGTATCGCCCGCAACGAAAGCCTGCTGCTCAAACATGAAGCGCATTTCGATCAGGTCATAGACCCTGCCGGCGGTTCGTACTATATCGAAAACCTCACCAAGAGCATCGCCGACGAGGCATGGAAACTCTTCCTCGAAGTCGAGGAGAAGGGCGGCTATGTCGAGGCGTTCAAGGCGGGTTTCATCGTCGAGCGCGTCAAGGCTTCGGCTGCCGCCAAGGACAAGGCTGTCGCAACCCGCCGTCAGACTATCCTCGGTGCGAACCAGTACCCTAATTTCACCGAAGTCGCCGACAAGGCTCTCGACGCCGATGCAGTGGAGCGCAAGTCGAACGAGGGCAATGTCCTCACTCCGTATCGCGGCGCAATGGCATTCGAGCAGATGCGTCTGCATGTAGATCGCAGCGGCAGGGAGCCGAAGGCGTTCATGCTCACCTGCGGCAGCCTTGCAATGGCCCGCGCCCGTGCGCAATTCTCGTGCAACTTCTTCGCATGCGCCGGCATCCGCGTTATCGACAATACGTTCTTCAAATCGTTGGAGGACGGCGTGAAGGCGGCTCTCGAATCGAAAGCCGAAATCGTCGTCGTATGTTCGTCGGACGACGACTATGCGGAGGTGGCTCCGAAGATCAGGGAGATGATCGGCGACAAGGCTATTCTGGTCGTTGCCGGTGCGCCTGCCTGCATGGAGGAACTCCAATCCAAGGGAATCAATAATTTCATCAGCGTCAAGAGCAATGTCCTCGAAACATTGAAGGGCTATTTGAAGCAGATGGGTATCTAAAATGGAGGTAAAGAAAATGAGAGCAAAATTTTCAGAATTGAAATATTCCGACAGCACCCCTAAATGCTGTGCGGACAAGGCTGTCAAGGAGCCTTGGATGACTGCCGAGCAGATACCTGTCAAGGACGGTTATACGGCAGCCGATTTGGAGGGTATGGAACACCTGAACTATGCGGCGGGTCTTGCGCCGTTCCTGCGCGGTCCTTACTCGACGATGTACGTTATGCGTCCGTGGACAATCCGTCAGTATGCCGGATTCTCGACCGCCGAGGAGTCCAACGCCTTCTATCGCCGTAACCTTGCGGCGGGTCAGAAAGGTCTCTCCGTGGCGTTCGACCTCGCTACGCACCGCGGCTACGATGCCGACCACCCGCGCGTATTGGGCGATGTCGGCAAGGCGGGTGTGTCGATATGCTCCGTCGAGGACATGAAAGTGCTGTTCAACGGCATTCCGCTCGACAAAATGTCGGTGTCGATGACGATGAACGGCGCCGTGCTTCCGATTCTCGCATTCTATATCGTTACCGGTTTGGAGCAGGGATGTACGCTCGACCAGTTGGCAGGTACGATTCAGAACGATATTCTCAAAGAGTTCATGGTGCGCAATACCTATATATATCCGCCTGAATTCTCGATGAAGATTATCGCCGACATATTCGAATATACGTCGAAAAACATGCCTAAATTCAACTCGATTTCCATTTCGGGTTATCACATGCAGGAGGCGGGCGCAACCGCCGACATCGAGTTGGCATACACGCTTGCCGACGGTCTCGAATACCTGCGTGCGGGTATCAATGCCGGCATGTCTATCGACGCATTCGCACCTCGTTTGTCGTTCTTCTGGGCTATCGGCATGAACCACTTCATGGAAATCGCCAAGATGCGCGCTGCGCGTATGCTGTGGGCGAAAATCGTGAAGCAGTTCGATCCGAAGAATCCTAAATCGCTCGCATTGCGCACCCACTCGCAGACGTCGGGCTGGTCGCTTACCGAGCAGGATCCGTTCAACAACGTGGGTCGTACCGCAATCGAGGCGATGGGAGCCGCTCTGGGGCATACCCAGTCGCTGCATACCAATGCGCTCGACGAGGCTATCGCGCTGCCGACCGACTTCTCCGCCCGTATCGCCCGCAACACCCAGATTTATATTCAGGAGGAGACCAACGTATGCCGTACGGTAGACCCGTGGGCAGGTTCGTACTATGTCGAGTCGCTGACCAACGAAATCGCCCACAAGGCTTGGGAGCATATTCAGGAGGTCGAGAAACTCGGCGGTATGGCGAAGGCTATCGAAACCGGTATTCCGAAGATGCGTATCGAGGAGGCGGCTGCCCGCACTCAGGCGCGTATCGATGCCGGCGAGCAGAAGATTATCGGTCTGAACGAGTTCCGTTTGGAGAAAGAGGCTCCTATCGACATTCTCGCAGTGGACAATACGGCCGTGCGCGAGAGTCAGATCAAGCGTCTGAACGAATTGCGCGCCAACCGCGACCAGACCGCTGTGGACAAGGCTCTCGCAGCGATTACGGAGTGCGTGAAGACGGGCAAGGGCAACCTGCTCGAACTCGCGGTCGAGGCTGCGAAGGTTCGTGCGACGCTCGGCGAAATTTCGTATGCGTGCGAGGAGGTGGTAGGTCGCTACAAGGCGGTTATTCGTTCAATTTCGGGAGTATACAGTGCAGCAATGAAACAAGACGATCAATTTGAAAAGGCAAAACAGATGTGCGCAGAATTCGCCAAGCGCGAAGGTCGCCAGCCTCGTATCATGATTGCGAAACTCGGTCAGGACGGACACGACCGCGGCGCGAAAGTCGTCGCCACGGGTTATGCCGACATCGGCTTCGACGTGGATATGGGACCTTTGTTCCAGACCCCAGCCGAGGCGGCGAAACAGGCGGTCGAGAACGACGTGCATATCGTCGGCGTATCGTCGCTGGCGGCAGGTCATCTGACGCTCGTTCCGCAGATTATCGCCGAGTTGAAGAAACTCGGTCGCGAGGATATCATCGTAATCGTCGGCGGAGTAATCCCTCATCAGGATTACGACGAACTCTATCGCGACGGTGCGGCAGCAATCTTCGGTCCGGGCACCAAGATTCCTGCATCGGCAATCAAGATGCTCGAAATCCTGAATCAGTAGGATTCCTGCTTCATAAACGAAGGAACGGCGGACATCGATGTCCGCCGTTCGTTTTTGTTCGGCATCGCCGCCGAAATTTCGTCCGCATATATGCACCCGAATGCCGGCGAAAGTATATTTACATTGCCGGGCAATGGTATATGCAATAAGCATATCGGCATAATTATGCACAAAACAGGAATATTTAAGCATATTACATTTCATTCGGCACGTCATACTTTCGCCACGACGGTCGCTCTTTCCAATGGAATGTCTATCGAAGCGATAATCAATTTATTAGGACATAAAAGCATTTCGACGACACAAATTTGCGCCGCAGCGAACCGCTCTCTCGCCGCCGAAGCGGAGAGACGTTTGTCCGAAAATATCGACTCTTTTTATTCACAAATCGACACCCGCGAAGTAAAAGGTCTAATTAGCGTATTTTAGGGTATTTTGTGAAGACCGACCACGAAAACGGTTCGCATTATTAAAAAATTTACGTTATATTTTGAAACTTTTTTGATATCTAAAATTACAATTTCAAACTGTTTTGTACAATTTTGATATATGTTTGACACAAATACGTATTTTTATTCAGAATTTATTTGGCAATCGCATGTTTTGTTCGTATCTTTGTTGCGAAAATGTTGTATTGTAAAAAACTAAACTTTATGCTTATGGTTAGGAAAATTGTACTATCGCTTGCCATGGTTTTGCTGTACGTCGGATTAGCGGCGGCGCAAAACAAGCAAATCACGGGTACCGTAACCGGTCCGGACGGCAAACCGGTAGCCGGCGCATCGGTCGCAGTGGATGGAACATCCTTGGGAACGACCACCGACGTTCGCGGCGAGTTTTCGTTGTCCGCACCGAGCAACGGTACGCTGATCGTATCGTTCATCGGTTACAGCGATGAACATGTCGCAATCAATGGGAAGACGGTTCTCGACATCAGAATGAAAGAGAGCACTCACGGTATCGACGATGTAATCGTCGTCGCCTTCGGTGAAGCCAAACGCGAGGCGTTCACCGGTTCGGCGGCGGTGCTCAAATCGGATGATATTATAAAGAGTCAGACGACCAACGCTGTCGATGCACTCAACGGAAAAGTCGCCGGTGTGCAGATTATCAATGCATCCGGTCAGCCGGGTACTGCAACGCCAACGGTGTTGATTCGCGGTGTTTCGTCAATCGAGGCAGGTAAAGAGCCTCTGATTATCGTAGACGGCATGTCGTTCGCCGGAGGTCTGAACGATATCAACCCGTCGGATATCGAATCTATGTCGGTGTTGAAAGATGCTGCCGCAGCAGCCCTTTACGGTGCGCGCGGCGCCAACGGTGTCATCCTTATCAATACCAAGCGTGCGAAATCGCGCGATGCCGTTGTCAATGTCGATATCAAGGTCGGCGTGAACCAGCGTGCAAAGCAGGATTACGACTATATTACCAATCCGGGGCTGCACTATGAGACTCACTATGCGATGTTGAAGAATTATTATGCGAACAGAATGGGATTGTCGAATTATGAAGCGCACAAGGCGGCAAGCCAGTTGCTCACTTCGTCCAATTCCGGAGGTTTGGCATATAATGTATTCACGGTGCCGGAAGGACAAACGCTCATCGGCTTGAACGGCAAACTGAATCCTAATGCAACGCTCGGCCGCAAAGTTATGTTTCAGGGCGAGGAATATCTTCTTACTCCTGACGACTGGGTGGACGAAATCTACACCGAGGGCGTTCGTCAGGAATACAATGTCAATGTCGCCGGTTCGAACGATAAATCCAATTTCTTCGGTTCGTTCGGTTATCTGAACAACGAAGGTATCGTGAAGAAGACCGGTTACGAGCGTTATACGGCTCGTCTGCGTGCCGATTATCAGGTGAAAAAATGGTTGAAGGTCGGCGGCAATGCATCGTATGCTCACAGTTATTCGCAGATGGCGAGCGGTGAAGGCGCATCATTGAGTTCGGGCAATATTTTCTCGTTCGTTTCGCGAATCGCACCTATTTATCCGCTTTATACGCGAGACGGAAACGGCAATATTCGCCGCGACAATTTCGGCAACATAATCTACGACTACGGAACGAAATCGGGTGCAGGTTCGAATGCCGGTCTCGAACGTCCGTTCCAGCAGAACTCGAATGCGTACGGTCAGCACATTCTCGACAAGTACGGTTCGACGCAGAACATGGCGGCATTCAACGGATTTGCCGATGTCGTACTCCCGGCAGGATTCAAATTCACATTCAACGGCGGAGTATCGGTAAAGCAGTTCGATACCCTCTCGACGGGCAACATGCTTTACGGTGCGAGCCGTAATGAGGGCGGCAACATTACCCGTCGTTCGGGAATGTCGTTCGACTATACGCTGCAAGAGATGCTCACGTGGGCACGCACGTTCGACAAACACACGGTCGATATCATGATCGGTCATGAGAACAACTATTCGATGTCGCGTTATACGCAGGGATACAAAACCGGTCTTTATTCGCCGAATTCCAGCGAATTCGCTCAGGCATTGAAAGTCGTTTCGGCAACATCGTCGTTCTCGGATTACAACAACGAAGGTTACTTCTTCCGTGCGCAGTACGATTACGACAACCGTATCTTCGTGAGCGGTTCGTACCGTCGCGATGCTTCGTCGATTTTCCATCCGAAACACCGCTGGGGCAATTTCTGGTCGGTGTCCGCAGGCTGGTTGATAAACAGGGAGTCGTGGTTCAACGCGAAATGGGTGGACGAACTCAAAGTAAAGGCATCGTTCGGCTCGCAGGGTAACGACCAGATCGACAGTTTCATGTACATGGACCGTTATACTATCAGCAACAGCGAAGACAAATGGGCGATACGTTTCGGTGCGAAAGGAACTGAAAACATTACGTGGGAAACCAACACCAACTTCAATGCGGGCATCGAATTCGGATTTTTCGGCAACCGGTTGAATGGTAGTTTGGAGTATTTCCACCGCAAGACGTCCGATATGCTTTCGTGGTTTTCCGTGCCGTCGTCGATGGGTTACTCGGGATACTATAAGAACGTGGGCGACATGGCGAACCAAGGTCTTGAACTGAATCTGACTGGCGTCATTCTGAACAAGAAGAATGTCTCCTGGGATATCAACCTCAATCTCGCTTATGTGAAAAACTGCATAACCAAACTCGATCCTGAGACTAAAACCGAAACCTATTATACGTTAAGCGGCAAGGCTTACGACGGATATAAAGACGGTACGCTGTATTACGGTCAGGGATTGCCTATATATACGAGACTTCTCAAAGCATACGCCGGTGTGGAAAAGGAGACCGGTCTGCCGCTGTTCTATCATCGTAATGATGACGGAACGCTGACAACCACGACGGATTATGCGAACGAAGCATCATATTTCTTGTTCGACACTGCAATGCCAGACGTTTCGGGCGGCTTCGGAACAACGCTCCGTTTATACGGATTCGATCTTTCGGTCAATTTCGTATATCAGATCGGCGGTACGGTTTACGATGAGGATTATGCGTCGGCGATGTCCACTCCGGAAGGAAATAACGGAGTCGGCGATGCTTTCCATAAGGATATATTGAAATCGTGGACTCCGCAGAACCCTAATTCCGATATTCCGCGTTTCGAGTGGAATACGCAGTACACCGGTGCGAGCAGCGACCGCTTCCTGACGGATGCATCGTATTTGAGCCTGCAAAACATCAACTTCGGTTATACTCTGCCGAGCAAATGGATGTCTAAGATCGGCGTGTCGAAACTGCGTATTTATCTCTCTTGCGAGAATGTGTGGCTGTGGTCGCAGCGCAAGGGTCTCGACCCTCGTCAGTCGTTCCAAGGCGCTGCATCGAATCAGTACTATTCGCCAATCAGAACCATTTCGGGCGGTATAGGTCTTACATTCTAATCGAAGGTTGCAATTATATAAAGAATATAGATTATGAGAAATATATTAAAATATTCGTTGGTTTTCGGAGCGGCAGTATCGGTTATTGCTACCGGGTGTATCAAGGAAACTTTTCCGACCGGAAGTTCTATCGACAAGGATCAGGCTTTGGCTTCGCCTACCGCTTTGGAGTCCATGGTTTCGGGTATACACAATTATGCGGCTACCGCCAACTGGTCATCCGGCGACGTACACGCCGTTTACGGTTATCCGTCGATGTGTATGATGCGTGAGGTGATGTGCAACGATATGGCTTGCATCGATACCGGTCGCGACCACTATCAGTCTTTCGCCCAAAATCAATACATGAACGGAGTATATACGAATTTGCAGTTGATTTGGCTGGTATATACCAAAATCGTAGCGTTGTCCAACGACGTTATCCGTCTTGCGGGCGATCCGGAGGCGTTGCGCGAAGATGCAAAACCGTATCTCGGTGCAGCACATGCCTATCGTGCGCTGGCATGGCTCGACATGGCGCGCATGTATGAATACAAGGAGTGCGTCGGCACGAGTGCACCTGAACTCATAGGTCTTACCATTCCGTATCTGCATGAGAATATGACGGAAGATTTTGCCCGCAACAATCCGCGTCTGCCGAAAGAAGATATTATCGAACACATCAAGGAGTCGCTCACCATCGCCATCGATTTGCTCGACGGTTTCGAGTCTCCGACCAAGACCATCCCGACCAAGGCTGTCGCGTACGGTTTGCTCGCACGCACTCTGATGTGGGAAGGCGATTATGACAATGCTAAAATCGCAGCACAAAATGCTTTGAGCGCCGGTTCGTTTACTCCGCTGACCAAAGAGCAGTGGACCGATACTTCAACCGGATTCAATACGCTTCAACCATCGTGGATGCTTGCCATCAGATTGACCTCCGAGGACTCGGTAGTCAAGACGGGTATTGTAAACTGGACGTCGTGGATGTCTTCCGAGCAGATGTTCGGATACAGCGGACCGGATGGCGGTGCGTTCCGTATGGTTGATGCACGTTTTTACAGCCAGATTCCGGACACCGACTGGCGTAAACTTTCGTGGAAAGCACCTGCCGGTTCATCGCTTGTAGTTCCTATGCTCCCTGCATCGGGCGCTTATCCGGGGCCTTCGGCATTGCCTGAACTCGCGGGAATAAAGTTCCGTCCGGGTCAAGGAAATTCCAATGAATATCTGACTGGTGCGGCTGTGGATTTCCCGATGATGCGTATGGAGGAGATGAAATTCATCATCGCCGAGTGCGATGCCCGCAAAGGCTCCAAGGATGCGCTTCTCGAAATCGTGAGAACTCGTAACCCGCAATACGATACGGCACTTACCGGAGCCGGTCTGGTAGGCGAGGTGCTGTTCCAGAAGCGTATCGAGTTCTGGGGCGAGGGTGTCATGTTCTTCGATTACAAGCGTTGTCCTGATATTCTCAAAATCAACCGCGGATACGAGGGTACGAACCATATCGAAACCGCACGATACAACATCGACGGACTTGCGCCTTGGTTCAACGTTTGCATCAACGGGTACGAGGCTAACGAAAACAAGGCTTTGACGGAAACCAACAATCCTGACCCGTCGGGAACGGTCGATCAATACCTTTGGAGATAGTCTTTGGAAGATAAAACGATAATAAAAACAACACAATATGAAAACATTGAAAAAACTGATGTGTGCGGTGCTGCTTCCGCTCAGTGCGTTGGCGGTTTCGTGTACGGAAAGCGATACATGGGAACCGGGTGCGCCGGAAGCAGAAAACTGCTACGATATATATTTCCCGGACGGGCAGGAGAACACCGGCGATTTGGAAATCGACCCTACTGCCGAAATGTCATTCACTTACAAAGTCGTTCGTCGTAATACCGATGGAAGCATCGTCGTTCCGGTCGAGGTGAAGCAAAGTACCGAGGGGGCATTTACCGTGTCGCCTATCGAATTCGCCGACGGCGAGGATGAAACCTCTTTTACTATCGCATTGTCCGAGGAGTCGGAGATAGGCGTTAAATATTCGATAAGCGTGAACATAGTGGATCCGGCTTATTCCATTCAGTATACTACGGACGAACCGGTATCGTTGTTGATGAGCGTAACCCGTGTGAAGTGGCTGGAAGTCGGCTCGTGCGATTATACCGAAGATGTCCTGACCTCTTGGTGGGGATTCGAGTTCGGCGGCGAATATGCAGGAGCCGCACATCCTACTTACAAGGTCGATGTTCAGGTCCGCGAGGATTCAATCAAGGATCTCGACAAGTTCAATGCCGCTATTGCCGGCACCGGTTCGGATGAGGATCTCGCAGGTACGTACCGTTTGAAGAATGCCTATCGTGTAGGTCCGTGGGCAGATCCTGACGACACCACGCTCGAATCCGACCCTACGTATTTGATTATAAATATACCTGCTTTCGACAAGGCGTATATTCCGCTTCAGGAACTCGGCATAAGCATCAATAAGGGTATGGCATCGATATATTCCGAGGCTGCTTATTACATGGATAACGGTCGTGAACCGAGCGAGGATGCCTACGGAGTCATTCATAACGGAAAACTGACTTTCGGCGTCCAAAAACTTTGGGGCTGCCCGGGCGGCAGTTATGTAGGAAAAAATACCTATGGTGCCAATGGCGACGGTGCGTTCTGTCTCAATATCGCACCGGCACTCAATCAGTACGAACTCGTTCTGCCGGATCCGGCAAAGGGGACCGACGGCGACTTCTCGTTTGCCGATGTAACGCTGCCTGAGGGCGCACTCTTCTATTCGGAGTCGCAACTCGCATCATGGGAGCAGAATCTGCAACTCGGAACGCCGAGCGTTACGACCGACGATGCGGATAAGTTGTTCGCTGAAACTTACGGCAAACTGTATCGCCTGCCGAACCTTTTCGCTAACGGTTATGACATCTATTTCTGCGTCAAGAACGGCAAAATAATTCTGCCTGACGGTTTCGAGGTGCAGGCAACGGGAATCAGTCAGTTGGGTCAGACGCTGGCCATTGTTATCGACGCGTCCAAATCCAAGTTCGATGAAGCGACAAACGAGGTTTCGCTTTCGGTCGAACTGATAAGCGCGGACGGCAAACTTTCGTTCGGCAAGTTCTCCGAGATTCTTTCGGCGACTGAGCCTGATTTCGAAATTGCCGCCAATCTCGACCTTGCAAATGATTTCAACTATACGACGCAGTTCAACGATACGTTCAAGTCCGGCATCGTAGGCGAGTCGTGGAAGAACGATTTCCAGACCGGAACCGCTTTGGATCCGTCGAAAGGCTCGTCGTTCGAGGCTGCTTACGGCAAGGCATACTGTCTGCCAAGCCTTTATGCGCCGAACTACAACATCTATTTCTGCGGCAAGGACGGCGAAGTGTCCGTTCCTGCGGACTATCAGGTTCAGCCGACTGGTTTGGAGATGTTCGGTCATAAGGTATACGCGACGGTAGTTTCGGGTACCGTGAACGAGTTCGGGGCTACGCTGAAAATTCAGTTCGCCGACGAATCGGGCGACATGATTCTCGGAACCTACACCGAAAGCATCGTAACATACAACTGGATAGAGGTGGCAACGGGCACCTATACAAGTATTATGTTCCGAAATCCTTACAGCGGCATCACCATGTCGCAGGCGGAAGGAACGGATTTATACAGACTCGAGAACTTCGTCGATTCCGGCAAACACCTCGAATTCCACTGGAACTCCGCGACCAACAAAGTTGAACTCAACGGTATAGTCGGCTCAGGAGTAGATTATGACGGCAATGGTAACGAGATGATGGTTGTCGATGCAAAAGGCTATTACAACGATCTTAACGGCAATAATTTTTCGTGGGAGGTTCTTGAAGCGAACAATTTCAAGCAATCGACTTACGATCCTGCGACATTGACGTTCTCGCTGTTCGTTAAGTGGGTTATTCCATCGCTTAACTTGGGAACGCAGTTCGGTACGGAAACGTTCGTCCTCGATGCCGCTCCGGTAGTTTCGACTTGGGAGAATGTAGCCGTGGGAACGTTCACGCATACCGCCGATTTCTGGTTGAAAAAAGAGAACCTTCCTTTTGCGGAAGAGGGTTTGACTTTGCAGCGTTTCGGCGCTACCAACAAGTATAAGATTGTGGGCATCGCAGCAGACCAGATGGATTTGATATTCACTCACGACCCGGAGACGGGAGTTGTCAAGGTTCCGGAGATTGACCTCGGTCTGACATATACTGAGGCTGACGGCTCGCTGACGCCGCTGTATTGCGGAGATGCGTGGGCAGAATTCTCTTCGTGGATCAGTGCCGGTATCGTGGATCCTTCCAAGATTAACGAGTCGCTGGTATACTCGATTTACCCTAACTCTTATGATGAGGCGACAAGGACTTATTCGTTCTCGCTGGCGTATTACGATCATTTCGGATACAACTATACATCGACGAATCCGGATGACGGTATCGATGTTCATACGTTCCAGATTACGGGCGATGCTCCTGCTGCCGGTACGGCATCGATTAAGAGTGTTGCAACCAAGAAGTTCGTTGCAAATGCCAACGGTAAGCGCGCGCTTGGAAAGGGCGTTGCAAAAGCCGGAACCCGCACGGCGAATACCCATAATATCGCCAAGTTCTCGACTATGACGGACAAACCGGTATCGTGCCGCAAGTCTGTTGGCAAGGGTCTTGCAGGTGCTAAACCGGCAAAGCGCGGCATGGAGCGCAATATTGAAAAGGCTGCATTGTAGTCGATTGACAACAAACAATTTATAACTGAAAAGAGGAGCCGCCTAATGACGGCTTCTCTTTTCGGGTATTTCGGGGCGGGAGATTCCGGCGGAATAAGAGTTGAAAAATTTTGCAGAACGTAATAAAAGACGTATCTTTACCACGAGAGGGACGAAAAAGAAAATTTGAATATTTATATATAGTAATATGAGAAAGTATTTGGTATT
>CAYRSF010000030.1:0-12799 GCA_964427035.1 uncultured Alistipes sp. | reverse complement strand
CCTCGACATGATGATGGCTGAAATTCTGCGCCGCGCAAAGAAACGCACCATCCTCGTCTGCAACAAGGTGGACAATTACGACCTCATCTATTCGTCGCACGAGTTCTATTCGCTCGGACTGGGCGACCCGATGTGCATCAGTTCGATGTCGGGCAGCGGAACGGGCGATTTGATGGACGAGATTCTGCGCCATCTGCCCGAGGACTGCACCGCCGAACACGAGGAGAATCTGCCGCGCATAACCATCGTCGGCCGTCCGAACGTTGGCAAGTCGTCGATGACGAACGCACTGCTCGGCGAGGAGCGCAACATCGTTACCGACATTGCCGGAACGACGCGCGACTCGATACATACGCGTTACAGCAAGTTCGGCATGGATTTCTATCTGGTCGATACCGCCGGCATGCGCAGGAAGGGCAGGACGATGGAGGATTTGGAGTTCTATTCGGTGATGCGCTCCATTCGCGCCATAGAGGCTTCGGACGTCTGCATTCTGATGCTCGATGCCCAACAGGGGCTCGAATCGCAGGACCTGAACATTCACAACCTCATCGTCCGCAATCGCAAGGGGTGCGTTATCGTGGTGAACAAGTGGGACCTTGTCGAAAAGGGCAACAATACGATGAAAGAGTGGCGGGAATCTATTGCGAAACGGCTTTCGCCGTTCAACGACATTCCGGTAATATTTACGTCGGTGCTCAACAAACAGCGTATTTTGGAGGTTTTGCAGACGGCAGTCCGCGTATGCGAATCGCGCAGCCGCCGCATTCCGACCTCTGAATTCAACGACTTCATGCTGCCTGTCATCGAGGAGACGCCGCCGCCATCGACCAAGGGCAAGTACATACGCATCAAATACGCGATGCAGTTGCCGACGCCGACGCCGCAGTTCGTATTTTTCTGCAATCTGCCGCAGTATATCCGCGAAAATTACCGCCGCTTCCTCGAAAACGCGATTCGCGAACACTGGGATTTCTCGGGCGTGCCGATGCAGATATATTTCCGACAGAAGTAGCGTTCGACATACGGGTTCTATTTAACGGCCTTTGAGTCGTTAAGGACTTTAAGGTCGATGTCGTAATGGATAAAGCCGCCCGAGAATTCCGGCGGCTTTTAAAAAACGATATTTGCATGAATTAGTCGCAAATTTTATTTAACTTTGAAGATTGAATATGTAAACAGCGAAACCTATGGATTTTGACAATATAAAAGTCGGTATTTCCCGTTTGCAGTCGCTCGTCGAGGGCTGGGAGAGTGCGGGTGCAACGGAGTTGGAACGCGATATAGCACTCGAAGAGTTGCGGCGCATATATTCGGAGATACGGTTCGGCGGCGTGGCGAAAGAGCGTGCCGAGACGGGACCGAATGCCTCCGTCGTTCCGCCGGTCGCAGCCGAAACTGCTGTGCAGGAGGGAAATGCAGAAGACGATGAGAACCCGTCCGAACCCGAAATAGAGGTCGAATTGATAATGGCGGACGAAGACGGGGCGGATGATGAAATGTCGGGGGCGGAAGAAGAACCGACCGAAATCGTGTCGGAGCATTCTGCCGAGGAGCCGATGACGGAGCACCCGGCGGAGCAGAGACCGGAAGTGCCGGTTGCAGAGGAGCCGGAAGTGCCGGTCGAACCGGAAACGACAAAGGAAAACGAGCCCGGAGAATATGCCGCCGACGAAACGGAACATCCGCAGAACGAAGCGGTTGAGGAATCTGTTGCGACAACTTTTGACACTGCCGAAAATCGCGCAGGCAGCCGAAAGTCCGAACAGTCGCTGTTCGGCGATGACGAGGCAGTATTGCCGCGTTCGTGGCGTCGGCGGGTGATAATGTCGCTCTACGACGACGATATGCCGACCGTGATTTCCGACAGTGCCGACGGGCGCAGGGCGGAACCGAATGCGAGACCTGCGGCTGAACGAAAAAATATTCCGGAATCGCCTGCGGATGAAAATGAATCCGTGCCCGGCGAACCGGTCGAACCGGTCGCAATACCCGAAATAGACGAAGAGATGGTGCTCGGCGACGTTTTGCGGTCCGATGTCCACACTCTGGGCGAGAGCATCGCCCGTCCTGCGGGCATCGCCGATTCGGCACCCGTCGTGTCGCTGCGGTCGGCGATAGGCATCAACGACCGTTTCCTGCTCATCCGCGACCTGTTCGACGGCGATGCGGATGCATACGAAAAGGCGATTGTGGCGATAGATTCGTTCGACAATCTCGACGACTGCATGGTGCATATCGTAGAGAACTATTCGTGGCGGAGTTCGTCGGACGGCGCGAGACTTATTATGGATTTGATACAGCGTAAATTCCGAAAATAAATATGTCGAAACTCTATATCGTGCCCACTCCGATAGGCAATCTCGACGACATTACGCTGCGTGCTGTCAAGGTGTTGCAGGAGGTGGATTTCATACTTGCCGAGGATACGCGGACGAGTTCGTTCCTCTTGAAACATCTCGGCATAGAGAAGCCTCTGCGGTCGCATCACAAGTTCAACGAACATGCGACGGTCGGCATGGTTGCCGAGACTATCGCTTCGGGGCGCAACGTCGCTCTCGTATCCGATGCCGGTACGCCGGGAATCTCCGACCCGGGATTCCTCCTCGTGCGGACATGCATCGAACACGGAATCGAGGTCGAAACGCTGCCCGGGGCGACTGCTTTGATTCCTGCGCTCGTGCAGAGCGGTTTCCCGTGCGACAAGTTCTGTTTCGAGGGTTTCCTGCCGCAGAAAAAGGGGCGCATGAAGCGTTTGGAGGAGTTGCGCGACGAGGAGCGCACAATTATTTTTTATGAATCTCCGTTCAGAGTAGTGAAGTGTCTCGAACAGATGGCGGAAGTGTTCGGCGAAGACCGCATGGTATCGGTTTCGCGCGAGATTACCAAGAAATTCGAACAGACGGTTCGCGGTACGCTCGGCGAAACAGCCGGCTATTTCCGTACGCACGAGCCGAAGGGAGAATTCGTTATCGTGCTTTCGGGCAAAGGTTTGAAATCACGTCCCGCCGAAAGCGGGGCGGAGGAGTGCGACGAATGACAGACGATGAATATGGGCGATAAGATAAGCGGTGCGGTATCGAGATTGAAAACCGAGGCTATGTGGCTGTTCAGTCGCTCGGTTGCCATATTGCCGTATCGGGTGCAGTATTACGTGTTGCAGGAGGCGATATGTTTCGTTTTTAAATACGTCATCCGTTATCGCCGCAAACTGATAATCCGCCAACTTACAGATTCGTTCCCCGAAAAGAGCGAACGGGAGATAGTGAAAATCTGCAACGACTACTACGACACTCTCGCCGAAATGGTCGTCAATACGCTGACGCTCGCCGGAATGAGCGAGGCGGAACGCGCCAGCCGGCTGACGTTCCACGGTCCGTCCGATTTGAAAGATGAAATTGCGGGGCGGAATGTCGTGGTTCTGACATCGCACTACGGGTTTTGGGAGTATAATTCGTTCGCTTCGCTGTGGCTCGTGGAGCATCATTTGGTCGTGGCGTACCACAGTATAAAGAGCACCGCCATGGACGATTTTTATCGCCGTCTGCGCCGTACCGATTCGGTAGAACCCGTGTGCAGCAAACTTTTCATGCGGTTCTACATGGAGCATAAGGAGGGTATCGGCGGTCGCAAACTGGTGCTCGGGCTTATATCCGACCAGAACAGTCCGCCGCACGGAGATGTGCACTGGTACGAGTTTCTGCACCACGATTCGCTGTTCTTCGACGGCGGCGAGCAGTTGGCGATGAAATTCGGACTGCCGGTCTATTATCTCGAAATGAATCGCATACGCCGCGGATATTATCGCGGCGAATATAAAATGATATACGACGGTCGCGAACATGTCGAACGCAACGAAATCACGGAACGATATGTGCGTTGTCTCGAACAGACGATTGTGCGTCGTCCGGAGTTGTGGATGTGGTCGCATAACCGTTGGAAATTCCGCCGCGGCACCGACGGGACAGTAATCAGCGGTCTGGACAACGGATGAAAACTGCGGTAGTCATACTCAACTGGAACGGGGCGGAGCATCTGCGCCGCTTTCTGCCGTCGGTGGCGTCTAACACTCCGTCGGCCGACATAGTTGTCGCCGACAACGGCTCGACCGACGATTCGGCTGAGGTCGTGCGCAGCGGTTTCCCGACCGTGCGATGGATTGCGCTCGACCGCAACTACGGATTCGCCGAAGGCTACAACAGGGCGTTGGACGAATTGGAGGGGTACGATGCGTTCGTGCTGCTCAACTCGGATGTCGAAACTCCCGAAGGCTGGATAGAACCGCTTGTGGCGGCTTTGGAGAGCGACCCGACGGTGGCGGTAGTCGCGCCGAAGATACTGTCGTACACGAATCGCGACCGGTTCGAGTATGCGGGTGCTGCGGGCGGCTATATCGATTGGTTCGGCTATCCGTTCTGTCGCGGACGGATTCTGAATGCCGTGGAGCGCGACGATGGACAGTATGACGATTGCCGCAGGGTGTTCTGGGTCGGCGGTGCGGCATTGTGCTGCCGGGCGGAAGTATACCGTTCGCTCGGCGGATTGTGCGGCGAATTCTTCGCTCACATGGAGGAGATAGATTTGTGCTGGCGGGTTCAGTTGGCGGGTTACGGCGTCGAGGTCGTGCCCGAAAGCAGGGTTTATCACCTCGGCGGCGGAACTCTGGCTAACGGTTCGGCGCGCAAGATTTTTCTCAATCACCGCAATAATCTCGCAATGCTCTTCCGGTGCGCTCCGCCTGTGCAGAGGATTGTCGCGGCAGTCGTTCGACCGCTGCTCGATATGGCGGCGGCGGCAGGTTATTTGCTCGAAGGCAATATCGGCGGATTCAAATCCGTTTTCTCTGCGTACAGGGATTTCATAAAGTGGCATCCGAGACTCTCGCGCGAACGGCGGGCGATAAGGGGCAGTGCGGTCGCCGAGTCGCATTATATATATAGAGGTATGATTCTTTTGAGATACATGTTCGGCATGCGCCGATTCGATAAATTGATGTGATTATGCGAAAACTCGTCATTATTCCGACATACAACGAACGCGAGAATGCAGCGCGGATGATTAGGAAAGTGCTTTCGCTCGACGGCGGATTCGACATGCTTTTCGTGGATGACGGTTCGCCAGACGGCACTGCCGGGATAATCGAGAGCGAACGCATGATTGTTCCCGACCGCATCCATATAATCCGCCGCAGCGGGAAACTCGGTCTCGGTACGGCATATATCGCCGGTTTCCGCTGGGCTTTGGAGCGCGACTACGATGCGATTTTCGAGATGGACTGCGATTTCTCGCACAATCCCGACGATTTGCTGCGGCTCGTTCGTCGGCTCGAAACGGATGCGGATGTCGTCGTCGGCTCGCGTTATGTGCGCGGAGTGAATGTCGTGAACTGGCCCTTGTCGCGGCTGCTGATGTCATATTTCGCTTCGCGATACGTGCGCATGGTTACGGGTATGCCGGTGTGCGATGCTACGGCCGGTTTCGTCGGCTATCGGCGCGAGGCGCTGCGGGCTATCGACCTCGATGACGTGCGCATGGTCGGTTACGGATTCCAGATAGAAATGAAGTACACGGCATGGAAACTCGGCTTCCGTATAGGCGAGGAGTCGATAATATTCGTAGACCGCGAGGCTGGAACGTCGAAAATGTCGAGCGGAATATTCGGGGAGGCGTTCTTCGGCGTGCTGAAACTGCCGTTCAGGAAGATACGGCGCAGATAGTCCCGGGCGATTCCCCTTCAAAGACCTTAACGGGTCTGTATTCCTATCTGAACGACCTTATGACTATAAGGTCGTTTTTTTGTGGAAGCGAGATTTCGGACAGTTTATGTGTTTAAAAAACGCAAAAAACCCGAAAACTTTTCTTGTTTATGCAGTTTTATGCGTATATTTGCGGTCGAAAGAGTGCAAGGTTATGTCGCAACGCGAAAGAATCATAGAACGAACCTCGAAAATGTTCCTCGAACTGGGGATAAAGTCCATCCGCATGGACGACATCGCCCATACGCTCGGCATCTCGAAACGTACGCTTTACGAGATGTTTGCCGACAAGGAGGAGTTGATATATCTTTGCATGAGGCACCTGCTCGACGAACAGATAAGGTCGGTCGCCGAGGCGACGTCGTCGTGCAGCGATAAACTGGAAGCGTTGTTCAACGGTCTCAAACTGACGCTCGAAAACGGAGAACACGACCGCCGCATGATGACGAATCTCCAAAAGTTCTATCCGGCGATTCACGAGCGTCTGCGTGAGGAACATGTTCGGGTCGGGGTAACACGCCTGCGCGAAGTGATATTGAATTATGTCGATCTCGGTTTAATCAATCGCAACATCAATGTCGATTTGTCGGTAACCGTATTTTTTTATACGGCGACGGTAATTTTCGGGAGACCGGACAATATTGTGCTGCCTGACGGCGTTACGAAAAAGAGTGCATTCATGTATACGATGGTCAATTTCTTCCGCGGAATGGCGACCGAGGAGGGCGTGCGGCAGATAGACAAACTTATAGAAGAGAAAAAACTCTACGATTTTTAATTTCGTACATATTTTATACAGACAGAAGAAAGGATATGAGAAGATTGGTTTTATTTTTAGGTTTGGTTATGACCGGATTCGCGACTGTGGCGCAGAACACGGAGGGCGAGGTCGTAACTTTGACTTTGGAACAGGCGTTGGAAATCGCATTGAGCGAGAACCCGACGATTAAAATCGCCGATCAGGAGATCGAAATCAAACGTTATGCGAAACAGGGGACTTATGCGAGTCTCTATCCGCAAATCGACGCATCGGCACAGTATCAGCGCGTTATCGAGAAGCAAACCATGAGCATGGAGTTCGGCGGTCAGGCGCAGTCCATCAAGGTCGGTACGGACAATTCGTTTTCGGGCGGCGTAACGGCATCGATGCCGATAGTGAATGCGCAGTTGTGGACGAGTCTTAAAATATCGGCCCTCGACGTGGAACTCGCGGTCGAGAAAGCGCGTTCGTCGCGTTTGGATATGGTGGAGCAGGTCGCTACGGCATACTACTCCGCGCTGATGGCGAAAGAGTCGCTCGCACTCTACAAGCGCGTTTATGACAATGCAGTCGAAAACAACAATAACGTGCGCAAGAAGTACGAGGTAGGTTCGGTTTCGGAGTACGACCTCATAACTTCGAACGTTACGGTGCAGAACGCCATTCCGAACGTGTTCGAGGGCGAAAAGAGCGTAACGCTCTCCCTGTGGCAGTTGAAGGCGTTGCTCGGAATCGATTTGGAGAAAAATATCGATGTCGCCGGTTCGCTTATGGACTACGAGACGGCTTTGAATTACGGCTATGACCTCGCACAACTCAACCTCGAAGACAACTCGACGATGAAGCAGTTCGACATTCAGGAGCAGCAGTTGCAGAAAGCGTTGAAACTTACCAAAATGGCTAACGTGCCTACGCTGTCGATAAATGCCGCGTATCTCTATACGGCACTGGGCAACGACGGCAAGTTCTTCGTCGGCAGCGCATGGAATCCGTATTCGTATGCCGGAGTGCAACTGAACATCCCGATTTTCGCCGGCAATGCCAAGCGTTCGGCAACCCGTCAGGCTCGGCTCGATTTGTCGAACATACAGTTGCAGCGAGAAAATACCGAACGCCAGTTGAGAGTGGCGATTGTGCAATACATCAGCAATATGGATACGAGCGTAAAGCAGTTCCACTCGTCGAACGCAACGGTCGAACAGGCTCAGCGTGGTTACGAAATATCGGTTAAGCGTTACGAAATCGGAAGCGGAACGCTCGTCGAGGTGGACAACTCGCAGTTGGCTCTCACGCAGGCGGAATTGAGCCGCAATCAGGCGGTATACAATTTCCTCACGTCGAAAGTGTCTTTGGACAAGGTTTTGGGTAAATTCGAAAATAAATAAAAATAAGATAAAGAGTTATGAAAGTGATTTTGAAATCGTTGCTTATCGCCTCCGTTGCGATGGCAAGCGTATCGTGCAAGGAGAAGAAGACGGAGCAGGTGCAGACGGAGAAGATACCGTCGGTTAAGGTCGAAACCGTAACGAGCCGCGATGTCGTTCAGCAGACATTGTTTACCGGAACCGTCGAGGCGGATGTGCTGAACAATATCGCACCGCAGCAGCCGCGCCGTATATCGAAGATTCTGGTCGATGTCGGCGACCATGTGAAGACCGGTCAGTTGCTCGTCGAACTCGACAGTTCGTCGTTGGTGCAGGCGAAGGCGCAGATGGAAAACGCCAAAATCGAATACGAGCGTACCAACGAACTCTACGAATTCGGCGGTGCGTCCAAATCCGAGTGGGATGCCCGCAGATTGCAGTACGAAGTCGCCAAATCGTCTTACGAGAACCTGCTCGAAAATACGACGCTCGTTTCGCCGGTTTCGGGTATCGTTTCCGCCCGCAACTACGATAACGGAGATATGACGGGTGCGAGCCCGATTCTCGTCGTGGAGCAGATTCGTCCGGTAAAGATAATGATCAACGTGTCGGAAAGCCTGTTCGCGAGAGTTAAGCGCGGAATGAAGATTTACGTTACGTTCGATGCCTATGGCGACGAGCAGTTCGTCGGCAGGGTTACCCGCATATATCCGACCGTGGACAATGCTACACGTACTTTTCAGGTCGAAGTTTCGCTGCCGAACAGCGACGAACGCATCCGTCCGGGTATGTATGCGCGCGTTACGATGCCTTATGCCGTTGCCAACCACGTCGTGATTCCGGACCGCGCTGTTCTCAAACTGATGGGTTCGGGCGACCGCTACGTATATATTTATAATCCTGCCGACGGTACGGTTCATTACAGCAAAATCGAACTCGGTCGCAGAATCGATACCGAATACGAGGTTCTGTCCGGTGTCGAGAGCGGCGTTCAGGTCGTCGTTACCGGTCAAAACGCATTGACGAACGGTGCGAAAGTCGAACTTAAATAACATCCGGCGATGAATATTTACAAAACAGCAGTACATAATCCGATATCGACGATTCTGGTATTCGCAGCAATCGCCATCTTCGGAATATTCTCCTTTCTCAAACTGCCGATAGACCTCCTGCCGCATATCGATACCACGCATATCATGGTTATCACGGCGTATCCGGGTGCGAGTGCGGTGGATATAGAGGAGAACGTAACCAAGCCGATGGAGAATGTCCTCAACGGTGTGGACGACCTCAAACATATCACTTCGAAGTCGAAGGAGAACCTGTCTATCGTTACGCTCGAATTCGAGTACGGAACGGACGTCGAGGTGGCGACTGCCAATATCCGCGACAAACTGGATATGGTAACCAATTCGCTGCCGGACGATGTCAATACTCCTATCATATTCAAGTTCGGTACGGACGAGATACCTATTTTGCTGATGTCCATCAAGGCCAACGAAAGTTGGAGCGGACTCTACAAAATCATCGACGACCGCGTTTCGACGCCGTTGGCCCGTATCAGCGGCGTAGGTACGGTGTCGGTGCAGGGTATTCCGGAACGCCAGATACAGATATACTGCGATCCGTACAAACTCGAAGCCTACGGAATGACGGTCGAGGGAATTGCGCAGATTATCGCATACGAGAACCGTTCGATTCCGGGCGGCACGTTCGACATAGGGTCTAACACCTATTCGCTTCGTGTGGACCAAGAGTTCGAAGATGCGTCGGAGATGCTCGATTTGGTCATTGGCACCCGCAACGGCGCGAACATATATTTGCGCGATGTAGCGACGGTGTCCGATACGCAGGAGGAGCGCACGCAGGAGAGTTTCAACAACGGCAATCGCAGCGGTATAATGGTCGTTCAGAAGCAGACCGGTGCGAACTCGGTGGAGATATCCGAGAAGGTAAAGGAAAAACTCGCCGATATTCTGCCGACCCTGCCGTCCGATGTCATCGTCGAACCGTTCATCGATACCTCGGACAACATTCTCGATACCGCCAATTCGTTGGTCGATACTATCATGATTACGTTCATCGTCGTGATGCTCGTCGTGATGATGTCGCTCGGACGCTGGCGTGCCACGATTATTATCGTGCTGACGATTCCGATATCGCTGCTTTCGGCGTTGATTTATATTCTCGCCTCGGGCGATACGCTCAATATCATTACGATGAGTTCGCTCTCCATCGCTATCGGTATGGTCGTCGATAACGCCATCGTGGTATTGGAGAACATTACGAGCCACATCGACCGCGGCGAACGTCCGAAGCAGGCTGCGATTTTCGCCACCAAGGAGGTCGGCGTATCGGTTGTCGCCTCAACATTGACGACCGTGGCGGTGTTCCTGCCGCTGACGATGATTACCGGTATGGCGGGCGTGCTCTTCAAGCCGATGGGCTGGATGGTAACGATTACGCTGACGGTTTCGACCGCTGCCGCGCTTACGTTCACGCCGGTGCTCTGCTCGCTCATGATGAAACAGAGCCCTAAAAAATCGCCGTTGCAGAAATACGTCGATGCAGGCTTCAACTGGCTCAACGGCGTATACGGCCGCGCCCTCGAATGGACGGTGCATCACCGCAAGATCACGCTTCTCGGCGCCGTAGCGATATTCTTCGCCGTTATAATCGGTGTGGGCTCGAATCTGAAAACCGAGTTCTTCCCGACGCAGGATAACGCCCGTATCGGTATCGACGTGCAACTGCCGGTCGGAACGCGTCAGGAGATTACGCGCGATGTGGCATTGCGTATCGACAAGCAGTTCCGCGAGAAGTATCCGGAGATAAAGACCATCGGCGTATCGGAGGGTGTCGCCGATACCGATAATACTTTCGCCGCCATTCAGGATAACGGTACGCACCGTATTTCGTTCAATATCTCGCTGACTAAGAAGACGGAGCGCGACCGTACGCTGACACAGATCGGCGACCTTATGCGTGAAGACCTCCGCCAGTATCCGGAAATCCGCACTTTCGAGGTTAAGGAGACCGGACAGAAAGGCGGTGCGGGAGGACAGTCGTCGGTGGATGTCGAACTTTACGGTTACGACCTTGCCGAAACCGACCGTGTAGCGAATCAAATCAAGGAGATGATGCTCGGAATAGAGGGCTGTACGGAGGTTACCATTTCACGCGACGAATATACGCCGGAGATTCAGGTCGAGTTCGACCGCGAGAAATTGGCGATGAACGGACTCAACGTGGCTACTGCGGCATCGTTCCTGCGTAACCGGGTGAACGGTTCGGTGGCATCGTATTATCGCGAGGACGGTGAGGAGTACGATATTATCGTGCGCTATCAGAAGAAGTTCCGTGAATCCATCGAGGATATAGAGAACATTACGCTCTATACGTCTGCGGGAGGTGCGGTGAAGGTTCGCGATCTCGGCCGCGTGTTCGAGACCACCACTCCTCCGACCATCGAGCGCAAAGACCGTTCGCGTTATGTGAAGATTTCGGGTTCCGTCGGGCACGGTTACGCAATGTCGCAAATCGTCGAGGCTACCGTGGCAGGGCTCAACAATATGGAACTGCCGGCAGGAATCTCGTGGGGGCTCGGAGGTACATACGAAGACCAGCAGGATACGTTCACTGACCTGATTACGCTCATGGCGTTGATGATAATCCTCGTATTCGTGATTATGGCATCGCAGTTCGAGTCGCTGACCTATCCGTTCGTGATTATGTTCTCGCTGCCGTTCGCACTCGTGGGAGTGTTCCTCGGATTGTGGATTACGGGTACGGCAATGGGTGTCATGGGTATGCTCGGCATATTGATGCTCGTGGGTATCGTGGTGAACAACGGTATCGTGCTCGTCGATTATACGCGATTGTGCATCGCCCGCGAAATGCCAATTTACGATGCTGTCGTTACGGCGGGCCGCTCGCGTCTGCGCCCTATTCTGATGACCACGCTCACTACCGTCATAGGTATGATTCCTATGGCTATCGGCAACGGTGTCGGTTCGGAGATGTGGAACTCGCTCGGTATGTCCGTCGCATGGGGACTTTCGTTCTCGACGCTTATCACGCTGTTCCTTATTCCGGTGATGTTTACTGCGCTTGCAGTGAGAAAAGAACGCCGTTTGGCAAAGAAACTTGCAAAAAATAATGCGTAAAAGTTATGAAAGCAATATTTATATCGTGCAATCAGGCACTCTATGACGAAGTTCATCAGGAGATGAAACGTCTGGGCGTTCACGGCTTCACCGGCTGGGAGGAGGTTACGGGTCGCGGAATGTTCGGCGGCGAGCCGCACTTGGGCGACTATGCGTGGCCGTCGCTCAATTCGGCAATGATTGTGATGGTCGATGAACCTAAGGCGGGCGAGTTTATAGAGTCTCTCCGCCGTATCGACAAATCGAACGAGCAACTCGGTTTGCGCGCTTTCTGGTGGGAGGTGGAGGGGACGATTTAAGTTCTCCCGAACCCCATTGTAAACAGCGTACCGCGATGAGATTTCATCGCGGTACGCTGTTTACTGGCAGGGTATGCCTAATGCCGTCGAAAGGCGGGGAGACAGGAGATATGGGTAATATAGGTAACATAGGTAATATAGGTAACATAGGTAATATAGGTAATATAGGCACTACACCTATTCTACCTATTTCACCTATAATACCTATTCTGTCTTGTTTCGTGAGCGGGCATGGCGGCGGGAATTCCCGCCGCCTCTTTAAGGACTTTAAGATCATTAAAGACTTTAAGACCGTTAATCATTGCGGCGGGATTCCATGCCGCTTTTTCATTGCCGCGTCGCTGCGCTTTACGCAATGACGGTTTTATATCGATTTAGGTGAAAATCGTATATAATCGCCTTAAATTATTTCCTCCAACGGAATACGGTTGCGGTGCGGGAGGTGTTGTATATG
>CAYRSF010000029.1:0-36142 GCA_964427035.1 uncultured Alistipes sp. | reverse complement strand
CGGGCGCGTCGCCCACCACGAACGTCAGCGTCTGGGGGGTCGTGAAGCCCTTCTGGTCGGTGATCGTCAGCGCGAAGACATAACGGCCGTTGTAACCGCGGATCTTGTTCATGATCTTGGCAAGGCTGAACGAGAGCTCCTCCCGGCCAACCAGATCGCTGCCGAACGGTATGCCATACTCGGTCAAATAGCGGGTGCTCTCAATATCGCAGCACAGATCGGTCACCGTCAGCGCCTGGGCATCGGCCTTAAACTGCGAATTGGTGGTCGTAACCGCCAAAGCGATCGAAGCGATCTTGTTGGCCGTACGGATCGTCAGATTGTTGGCGGTCGGGTTCGACGCACCGACCACGATGTCGGCATTCAGATCGCCACCCTGCCACTCGACTACCGGAGCGTAGATCGCATCGTCGGGATCGATCATCGTGTCCTCGGCCCAGGAGGAGGTCTGCGCGGCGGCGGGGTCGTCACCGGCATAGATCGTCTCGTCCTGCACCAACGTGCTGACCTCGATGTCGAAGCTCAGGTTGCCCTGCGTGTCGTGCTTGCCCACGATCTTGATCTTGCGCCAGTGGCCGCCCTTGACGGCGGGGATATTCTTGTTGAGCGTCACCGTGCTGCCGCCCGTGGGCGTAGCCTTGAAGTGGAACTGCAACATATTCTCGTCGTTCCGGGCGCGGAAGTAGATCGGCTTGGTCGGGCCGTCGAACTTCATGGCGCCTTCATCGCCGGAAATGCCGAAGGCATCCCAACCCTGGGCGTCCTTATAGGTAAATTTCGTCGTCTCGCCGAGGCTTACCCAGGCCTCCTCGATGTCGAGGATCGACTCGCCGGCCTTGTTCTTGCGCAGGCTCTCCTCGATCTCGACCGTAACCTTGATGTTGACGAGCGTACAGGTCACCTTCACCGGCTCGGCCACCTCACCCTTGACGATGCAGAGCGGCTTGTCGGCAGGCGTAGCACCCATGTAGGAGGGAGTGACCTGGATGTCGACGGGCGTATGGTCGTCGCGCCGGTTCGACCAGGCCTTGACCGTGTAAGTGCCTACGGGCAGGGCCATACCCTTGTTTTCGTTGTCGGGCTTCTCGGCTTCGATTCGCGCCTTGAGGTCCTTGAACAGACCTTTGTAGGCGGCCTCACCACCCGCGGTGGGGAGAATCTCGACATAGTAATCATCCGTTGTGGTGGCCTCGTCGCCTGCATCGAAATTGGGATTTTCGGCATTTGCGCGGGTCGACGAGATATTCTTGTCGATGGTCTGGTCGGCATCCACGACGACATTCAAATCCAGGTTGCCCAGAGCCAAATAACCGATCGGCTGACCGTCGGCCGGTTCGTCGCCTTTGTTGTAGTTCGGCTCTTCATCGACGCAACCCGCGGCGAGGGTCGCCACGAGGGCCAGGAGTCCGAACATGCTCGATAATTTTTTCATATTGCGATTTTTTTTATTCATTCAACACTCGGAAAGGATTTTAGCGTTATGCCGCGTCGTTCAACTCGACAGAACCCAGGTCGATGGTCTCGGCATAGTCGCCCAAGGTCACCGTGACGGTGAGCGCGCCGGCGTTGACGTTAAACTCGAAGGTGTGCAACGTCCCCGCTTTGGCCGAAACCACCTTTTCGGCGGGCAATTCGATGGTAACGCTCTTGCCGTCGGCCACTCCGTCCTGCGAGGGGCGCACGGCCGTACCCTTGACCGTCAGCTGCTTGCCTGCGGGCAGGAAGATCGGTTCAGTACCGTAACCGGCCTCGGTCTGCGCGCCGTCGACCTAGATTTTAAGGTCGATCGACGAGAAGTAGCTCTTGAAAGCGTCGGTCGCCGTGACGCGCGCCAACGCGTTGCACACCGCCAGTATGACCTGTGCCTGAGCCGTTTCGCCCTCGACGACGGTCAGGTCGGTATTGGTCGTACCGTCCATCACGGCCTGACCCTCGTAGTAGGGTTTGTTGAATCCTGTCGCCTGCGGATCGCCGTAGCTGAACACAGCGCGGTAGATGCCCGGATCGAGCGAAGGATTGGTGTAGGTGCTGAACGGGTCGAAGGTATTGTCGTAGGTAACGGCCTCACCCTCGACGCGCTCGCCTTTGTCGTCGAACGATATTTTGTGTGCATCGCCCGTGAGGACCAGTTTCATATCTGCCGCCGCGGGGACGGTGAGATCCGTGACTATCTCCGTAAGGTCTATCGAGGCGCGGGTTTCTACCGAGGTCGCTGTCGCAACGCGAATGCCGAGCTGTCCGACGGTAGCTTCGGCTTTCGGCCCGGGAAGCCCCTCCTTGTCCGAACAGCCGACCGCCATCAAGGCCACAGTCGCCAGATAAAAACTTTTTTTCGTTATTTTCATACTCGATATAGTTTTGATTGATTTATTCGTTCGCCAATGACACTTTTATATTTCTTATATAGAGCCAACTGTTAGCGTTGGTATTGTTAGCATTACCGACTGAATTGACCTCCCAAGTCAAACGGTGCTGCGGGGTACAATCGGCAATCGTGTATTCAAACGGAATGAATCCGCTTGTATACGAACCGTTGGTCGGCAGGTTGGGGAATTGTCGCGCACCGGTCGACAGCCAACCTGTTCCCTTATCGTTTTTACTATTAATTGTTACATTTTGATCCGTCGTGTATCCATAGGCGGCAACTGGATTGACGGCACTTGCACCGCCCTTTGCTCCCGTATATTCCAAATTTACCTTTACTTTGGCCGTACTTCTGATTCGGGCCAACGGAGCGGTGTCTATTCGACCGCGATAGCGGTTTGCCGTCCAAAGAGCGTTTTGAAAACGGCAGTTTGTTCGTATCGCGCCCGATTCCACACCGACATTTACTCCGCTCCATCCCGTCAACTTCGCATTGATTTTTTCACCCAAGTTCGAGGCTGAAGTATTCGTATCACTATTAAGACCATATCCGGGATTGTCGTGGCCGTCCGAACCCGAAAAACCCGTCAAATCAACATCCAACAGATAAGGAACCGAAATATCGTAGACGGTTTCCGCGTTCAAAGTGATATCACGGCCTGCCAATACTTGGGACATTCCCCAGGCACGAGGCGATTCCAGCTCTACCTTCAGCGCCTTGCCATTCAGCCGCGTAATGATATCCTCAGCAACGTCGGGCATCAACATAATCGTATAGTCGCGGCCGTCGGACGAGCTGACGCCGTAGGTCAGATCCGTACTCGTCAACTCCGAATCGTCGGGCAGCGTAACACCCGCCAGCGAACCCCCATCCTGCGGGGTGATCTTCACCTTGTTGACCACCTCGCCCAATGTGTTGACGCCCAGGCCGTCGGGAAGACGGAACGTAAGGAGCGTATAATGCACATTCATCTGCGGCACGCGCAGTTCGATAGGCGAAAAGTGACCCGCCGCCATCGTGCGTTCCACCCCCTGGAGGCAGTCGGTCGAGGTCTCGCCCGTGCGGCCTATGATACGCATCGAAATCACCCCCTCGGCCGGAATCGTCGTCGGGGCGATGGTCACATAGACCACGTCGCCGACCTTCTTCGGCTGGGCGAAATTCAGCCTCACAACACTGTTGCCCTCGGTCAGCACGGGATCGTTCGCACCCGTGGCGTCGACCGTCAGCCGACCCGTGACGGGATTGGGAAACGACAACTCCATCGCGCGTATGTCCTCGCCTAACCGGTTTTGGGGAATGGTGATCTGCAGCACATGAACCTGATGTTGGAACTGCAACCGGATGTCGGGGTTCTGATCCTCCGCAAGTGCCGGAGCGTTAAGCAGTTGCGCTGTCAGAATATCCAAATTGCCGTCGAAATCACCCGTCTGCACGGCGGGGATAGCATAGCTTACTAATGTCCCCTCAACATCGGCCTCCGAGGCGGGCGCGGGCGACACCGCATAATAATTATAAGTATCCCCCGCGTTGTAGGCCGCAAGATCGACCGTGCCCTTGAAACGGGCGACGGGGAAGGTCATGTCGTAGTGATAGAGCGCGAAATCGGCCCCCGACGTTGCAGGAGTCCCGTCGCTGCTCTTGCTCGACCACAGACGAAAGCCGTCGGCCTCGTCCCAGCCGATCTCCAAATTGCCGTTCGACAACTGTCCCTCGACGAAGGTACGCAAATCGACACCGAAAGCTCCCGAGCAGTCGATTGTTACCGCAGCACGGCGTTCCGTTTGCTCACCGCTCTCTTCGTCGCGGTTACAAGCTGCCGCCACCGAGGCCATGCAGACAATCAGGAAGAAACGATAGAATTGATTCATGCACATTTACTGATATCGCCACAAAGATAGCACCCCTGCACATAAACCCGAAATACAATCAACGAACTGCCCATTTTTCATCACGAACACAGCGATTTACCCAATGACCCCCGCCGGCGCAACAACAGGCAGTCGTATCAAGAGACGGGCGAAACCACACTCAACCGAAGCCCCGACCGTCCGGCCCAGCCTGTTCGGGTTCGCCCGTCCGGCTGGGCCAAATCATTGGCCCAAGGAGGACAGTTGCGTCATTTCCCGAGTGCTCTTTTCAAATAAGCCTCAATATCGCTTTGCAACTTGCGGTAGAGCGGGCACGCGGTATAATTTTCGTTGTCGAGCAGCACATCGCGTATTGAACGCTGGGTATTTTTCAGATTGCTCATCTCGTTGTTGAACGCCACGCCGCGCATCTTCGAGGCGTGGATGGTCTGAATCGAGAGTTGCCGCAGCCGCTGACAGACGGTCTGCAGCACCACCATCACCACATTGTCCATCAGCGTGTGCCCGTGCATGAACAGATACGTCTGCTCCGGTTCCACCCCCTTGCCTTTCAGATACTCGCCGAACCTCTCGACATCCGCCGTCATCTGCGGATAGAGCCGCCGCAGCGACTGCACGCGCTGTTCGACATGGCGCGAAAGCCACTCTATCGTATGCGCTCCGTTGTCGGTTAAATCGAGATAGCCGAGCCGCACCGACGTCTTGAATTCGACAAGCGTAAGCACGTTCTCCGTCTTTCGGTTCGCCGAATAGACATACCACAGGAACAGCGGATAGACAGTTCGCGAATAATCCTCCATGAACCGCACGAAATCGAAGATATGCGTATCGTTTTTGGTAGCCTTGACGCAAACGTTGTGCAGCGACGGAGCATAGCACAGGTAGTTTTCGGTGGCGTAAGCGTAAGTATGGAACATGAACGGCGATTCGACGATATCGCGGGACTGTTCGTCCGTCTCGCCGAACAGATAATCGAAATCGGAATCCATGCATAGCAGCATATCGTCGCCGGCATTCCTCGACATCGACAGCAGCACCTTTTTGCCTTTCGGCAAATCGTCGCGCGTCGGAACCGATATTTCGAATCGCAGATAGGGATTCTGGAAATGGTCGAAAATCCCGCGCCAGAACGCGACATCCTCGTACCCTTCGACATATACATGCACCAATCGTTTGCCGTCGTCTATCCGCAGCGGCTGCGGCAGCGTCGCCAAATCCACATTGCCCGATTCGAGCGCACTTCGCCGCATTTTCTCGATGCGTTCGATATCCGGTTCCTTCATTCTGTTCTTGCCCATATGACAAAGATAGCGCAAAACCGCCGAAACTCCAAACTTCTTGTCGGGAGGGTGCGACGCGGCGTACCGCTCTTGCCCGTTTCGGAGCGTCCTTGCTGCGAATTGCAGTCTTTTCGTTCTTTTTAGGCGGCAAATGCCCGTTTTGTCGGCAATAATCATTATTTTTGGCTTCGCCTTAAATACTCCCGCCCGGCAAACTGAAAATAAATTTTGGTTTACCCCCGCTTATTCGTATTTTTGCGAATCGCTTTAACGTTACACGTTAAAACAACAACGCATGGAGAACGATTGGAAACACAGACTCGGCGTCGTATTCTCGACCGACCCCGATTTCGAATACTCGTCGGACGACGAGCCGCAAGAGCAGACGCTGCCTCCCCGCGAACAGGATTTGCGGGTATGGCGCGACAGCAAACGCCGTGCAGGCAAAACGGTAACCGTCGTGCGCGGATTCGTCGGCACCGACGACGATTTGGCATCGCTCGGCCGCATGCTCAAAAAGGGCTGCGGCGTCGGAGGCACGGTCAAGGACGGAGAGATAATAATTCAGGGCGACCATCGCGACCGGGTAACCGACCTGCTGCTCGGCGAAGGGTACCGCTGCAAAAAAGTTTGACGACATGAAAAGATTCGTATTCCTCGCGCTCGCCGCCGCAATCTGCTTCGGCGCATCGGCGCAGAAACGCTCCGCACGCCGTGCGGAAAGGGATGCTCTCCTGCAAACCGTAGCCGCACTGACAGTCAGGGTCGATTCGCTGTCGAAAGTCATCGAATCGATGGATTCCCGCTACGTACCCGTACGCAAGGAGACAGACCCGTCGTGGGAGAAATGGAAAGACGTGCGCTACAACTACGGTTTCAATCCCGAGGAGCAGCCGATATACAACACCGTGGACGGCATTCTCGAATCGAGCGTGATGCTCTCGGTGCGCGGAGGGCGCGGACGCTGGAACAGCAAATCGCCGAAGCCCAAGACCAGTTTCGCGGACGGAGGGCACGTCTTCGAGGGCTGGAACGCCAGCGAAACCTGCCGTCTGACTATGCTTATCGGCAAGCAGGCTCCCGACATCGCCTGCATTCAGGTCTACTCGCCGAAGGGGCTGTACCGCGCCAAACGCCACTTCGGCTGGGTGAAACTCGGTTCGGACGACAAGAACGAGGGCGTCGATTTCGGACGCCGCTGGGCTAAATCGTTCGTTCCGTTCACGCTCGCCGCAATGAGCGACGCCCCGACCGACACGATGTATGCGAACGCACAACTCGGCTCGGTCGAGGTTCCGATAGGCACGCTGTACTACGATACGACGGTCGGCAAGGTGCGCTGTTTCACCGAAAACGGCTGGAAATACCTGTCGTTCGACGAAGACAAACGATAACGCCATGTCGAAAAGGACAAGATACATACTCCTCGCGATAGCGCTGACACTCGGAACATTCCGTGCGTCGGCGCAGTTCTATTCGTGGGGTGCCGACCCCGAATCGATGCACTGGAACAAAATCAGGGGCGACAAAATCGATATCATCTATCCCGACACGGCACGCAACCTCGCCTACAAACTCTTCTGCTACACCAAAGCCGTGCAGCCCGACATAGGATTCGGATTCCGCCACGGACCGATGAACATCCCGTTCATCGTGCACCCGGAGAATTTCAGTTCCAACGGAATGGTGATGTGGCTGCCCAAGCGCGTCGAGATACTCTCGTCGCCGGCGACGGACAGTTACTCAATGCCGTGGCTCAAACAACTCGCCGCCCACGAATACCGTCATGCCGTGCAGTACAACAACCTCAACCGCGGCGTGGTGCGCGTATTCAGTTATCTGCTCGGGCAGCAGAGTTCGACCATCGGTCTGCTCTTCATGCCGCTGTGGGCCATCGAAGGCGATGCCGTACTCTCGGAAACGGCGATGTCGTCGTTCGGACGTGCGCTCCAACCGAGTTTCACCATCGACTACCGTGCGGCGGGCGACTTCACCAAACAGCGCAAAAATACCGACAAATGGTTCTGCGGGTCGTATCGCGAGCATATACCCGACCATTATCATATCGGCTACCAGATTACGGCATACGCCGACACCAAGTACGACGAGAACATCTGGAACAAGATAACGCGGTATGCCGTGCGCAACCCTTACGTGTTCGCAACGAGTGCCGTCGCCATGAAAAAGTATTACAAAACCAATACGAACAACCTCGTCCGCGAGACGTTCGGCGACCTCAACGCCTATTGGGATTCGCTGCCCGAGGTCGAGAACTCGTCCGAGCGCATCGCCTCGCCGGCACCGCGCAGTTTCACGACCTACTCCTATCCGATGTTCATCGACGGCGGCAAACGGATAGTTTCGTTCAAGGAGAGCCTCGACACCTATTCGGAAATAGTCGTTACCGACCCTGAAAGCGGCAGCGAAAAGCGTCTGTGCCACACGGGGCGAATCTCGACGCGACCGACGACCGACGGCAAACGCATCTGGTGGACGGAGTATCGCCGCAGCCTGCTTTTCGCCGAACGGGTCAATTCCAAACTGTGTTACGCCGACCTCGACAAGGGCAAGCCCCGCACCGTGCACAAATACCGCAACATTCTATACCCCACCGTTATCGACTCTCTCGAACTCGCATGGGTCGAATACGCTCCCGACGGGACATTCTCGATTATCCGCGGCGACGTCGCGAACCGATATTTCCGCGCAGTGATTCCGTCCGACATCGAAATACACTCGCTCGCCTACGACAACCGCACGCAGCGGCTCTATTTCATCGCGACCGACGACAGCGGCATGTGGATAGGACGGGTGAACGACGACCGCACGATTTCGCACGTTACCGAGGGTGCCTACATCACTATCAGCAATCTGCGGGCGCACAACGGAATGCTCTATTTCGGCTCTATCGCATCGGGCAAGGACGAGGCGCACTGCTACGACATAGCCGAGGGCAAAGAGTACCGCATCACTTCATCGACCTACGGCTCGTTCTCGCCGAATCCGAACGACAAAGGCGACGAGACGGTAATGACAACTTATGACACATCGGGATACAGGCTTGCCCGTCAGCGAATCGTGCGCGATTCGCTGCACGAAGTCGCACCGTCGCGGCTGCCGGTGAACCTCGTCAATCCGCCGCGCAAGAAATGGAATGTCATAAACCTCGACACGGTGCGTTTCGCAGGCAGGGATTCGGTGGAGACGAAAAAGAACAACCGTTCGCGGCACTTCTCGAAATTTACCCACCTGTTCAACATCCACTCATGGGCTCCGGCATCGTACGACCCCTACGAATTTACGGAGGAGGGGCAGTTCAATTTCAATCTCGGAGTTACGCTGATGTCGCAAAGCCTGCTTTCGAATGCCGAAGGGTTCGTTACGTGGGGCTGGAACAAGGACGAAGGTTCGTTCTACAAGGGCACGCTGCGATACTACGGTCTGGGGGTGAACATCGGATTGAGCGCATCCTACGGCGGTACGCAGCGCATGTACTATGCCTATTCGTTCCAGAAAAACGAGGAGACGGGCAAATACGATCTCGTATTCCCCGAAAGCCCGAAACTCGGCAAGTACTACAACATTCAGACGAGCGTTCTGCTGCCGCTCTATTTTCAGGCGGGATACCGCACGCGCTATTTGAGCGTTTCGGCCGTATGGAACTACTCCAACGGTCTGGTCGCCAAGATGAACAACTGGAAAGCGAGCGGCTACAACATAACCAATCTCGCCAAAATCGGATTCAGCGAAGGATTGCACACTCTCCAATTCGGCATCGGATACCAGAATACGGTACAGCAGTCGCACAAGGATTTCGCACCGCCGCTGGGCTATGCGGTCAATTTCACCTACGCGCTCAATCCTGCCAACGCACATTTCAGCAACCTCGTCGCACTCTATGCCAAAGGCTGGCTGCCCGGTTTCGCTCCGCACAACTCGCTGTCGCTCGCCATGGCTTATCAGACCTCGATAGGCGGTTTCAAGTCCGACAACACCATATCGATGTTCTCCTTCAACTCGTCGAGGCTGATTCCGCGGGGATTCTCGTCGGGCGAGATACAGAGCCGCAATTATCTGGCATTGTCGCTCAACTACCAGTTCCCGCTCTGCTACCCCGAGGGAGGCATTCCGTCGATACTCTATTTCAAACGGATACGGCTCAATTTAGGCTTCGACTACGCATCGTTCGACAGTCCCTATTTCAAAATCACCGAGAATCCGGCTACCGGCAGTTACAAAGTGTCGTCGAATATCCGGCGCAAGTCGCTCTACGCTTACGGAGGCGACCTGACTTTCGATGTGAATCTGTTCCGGATGCCGGCTGCTGCGACAACCGCCGTAACGATTTCGATATACAAACCCAATAAAAAAGGCATGTACATATCGGCCGGGGTCGGTCTTCCGTTCTGATAAAGACAAAAATTAGAATATGAAACGAGAACCTGATAAAAACCCATCCCGCAAAAAAGCGGGAAACGGCGGCAAAACACCGTCGAAAATCATCAAGTGGCTGTGGATAGCGGCAATGACTCCGCTTGCGATACTCTTCGCCATGCTGCTGCTGACCGCCGCAGGCGCATTCGGGCGGATGCCGTCGTTCGTGGAGTTGGAGAACCCGAAAAGCAATCTGGCGACCGAAATCTATGCCGATGACGGCAAAGTAATAGGCAGTTTCTTCGTCCAGAACCGCTCATACGTCCAGTACGAAGACCTGTTCCCGCAGGATTCGACGCAGTGCCTGACCGTGTCGGGACGCGTCGTTCCGCCCGTAGCCGCAGCACTGGTGGCGACCGAGGACATCCGGTTTTACGGTCATTCGGGCATCGACCTGCCGTCGCTCCTGCGTGTCGGAATCAAGACAATCGCTTTGGGGCACCACTCCCAAGGCGGCGGAAGCACCGTTACGCAGCAGTTGGCGAAAAATCTCTTTCCGCGCGACGACATGCGCAACAACGGCAAGATAGTCCGCACCGCCAAACTCATCGTCGCGAAATTAAAGGAGTGGATTACAGCCGTAAAACTCGAATACAACTACACCAAGGAGGAGATTATAGCGATGTACCTCAATACGGTCGAATACGGCTCCAACTCGTTCGGCATCAAGTCGGCTGCGGCGACATTCTTCGGCAAGACTCCGTCGGAACTCAATTTGCAGGAGGCTGCGATGCTCGTCGGAGTGGTGAATGCCCCGACCCGATATTCGCCGGTACGCAATCCGCAGAACGCGCTCGCACGGCGCAATCTCGTTCTGAAACGGGTTTCGGAAACGGGGGCGATTTCGCACGAACAGTACGACTCGATAGCCGCACTGCCGATTACGCTCAACTACAAACCCGTTTCGCACAACAACGGTCGTGCAACCTATTTCCGCGAGATGCTGCGGCTGGTGATGAATGCCGACCGGCCGAAACGCCGCCAGTTCCAGAACGACTGGGATTACGAGCAGGCATGCCGCGAATACGACGAGAACCCGCTCTACGGCTGGTGTCATAAGAACCGCAAGGCCGACGGCACGGAGTACAACATCTACCGCGACGGGCTGCGCATTTACACGACCATAAACGCCTCGATGCAGGAGTATGCCGAGCAGGCTTTGCATAAACAGATGCGGACGGTGATTCAGCCGATGATGGACGAGCAGGTGCGCACGACGCGCACGCTGTTCACCGATGTCGATGCCTCGGAGGCGGAAAACATCGTTCGGCGAGCCATGCGCAACTCCGACCGTTTCCGCAACATGAAGTCGGCAGGCATGGGCGAAAAGGAGATTTTCGCCGGTTTCGAGCGCAAATGTCCGATGAAAGTGTTCACATACAACGGCGAACGCGACACGGTGATGACCCCGCGCGACTCGATACTCCACCACAAACGCATAATGCGGGCGAGTTTCGTTGCGATAGAGCCTCAGACGGGACACGTGAAGGCATATGTCGGAGGACCCGACTTCCACTATTTCAAGTACGACATGGCGAAACAGGGCAAACGGCAGATAGGTTCGACCGTCAAACCGTTCATCTACACTTTCGCCATCGATCATCTCGGCATGACGCCCTGCACGACCGCACCGAACCTTCCGGTAACGATAGAGACGGCGGCAGGTGCGGCATGGTCGCCCAAGGAGGCGGGCAACGTCGAGTACGACGGAGTGCAGCACCCTCTCACGTGGGGTCTCGCCAACAGCCGCAACAACTATTCGGCATGGATAATGAAGCAGGCGAAGCAACCCGAAGCGGTTGCCGACTTCCTGCACAACATGGGCATACGCAGTTACATCGACCCGGTCTACGCGCTCTGTCTGGGGACGTTCGAATCGAACGTGTTCGAGATGGTCGGCGCATACGCCACATTCGCCAACGAAGGGGTACACAACTCGCCGCTGTTCGTAACGCATATCGAAGACCGGCAGGGCAATCTCATATCGACGTTCGCTTCGTCGTCGCAGGATGCCATAAGCCGTGAAACCGCCTACACGATGCTCTCGATGCTCAAAAACGTAATTACCGGCGGTACGGGGCGGCGCATGACATGGCAGTTCGGGTTCAATGACATGGACATCGCGGGCAAGACCGGAACGTCCAACAGCAATCGCGACGCATGGTTCATGTGCATCACCCCGAAACTCGTCGCCGGTTCGTGGGTCGGCGGCGAAGACCAGTCGGTGCATCTGCGGCGCAGGGGCGAAGGTTCGGTCATGGCTCTGCCTATCGTCGGCGATTTCCTCACCCGCGTATACAACGACCCGTCGATACGCATAAACCGCACCGACGCGTTCGTTCGCCCGCCGTTGTGGAGCGGTTACGACTGCCCGGCGCAGGAGCCGTCGCAGGAGATGCAGGATGCGGGTGATGAATTTTTCGATTAACCATTTAACGACTCAAAACATCATGAAGACAGCGATTGTAGGTGCAAGCGGCGCAGTGGGACAGGAATTTTTGAAGATTCTCGAAGAACACGATTTCCCGACAGACGAACTCATGCTCTTCGGCTCGGAGAGGAGTGCCGGACAAACCCGAATGTTCCGCGGGAGGGAACTGACCATACGGCAGTTGAAACATAACGACGATTTCCGAGGAGTGGATCTCGCACTGGTTTCGGCGGGTGCCGGCGTTTCGCGCGAATACGCCGGCACGATAACCGGATACGGGGCGTTGATGATCGACAATTCGAGTTGTTTCCGCATGGATGCCGACGTGCCGTTAGTCGTCCCGGAGGTCAATCCCGGGGATGCGCTCGACGCTCCCCGCCGGATAATCGCCAACCCGAACTGCACGACGATACAGATGGTCGTGGCACTCAACGCCATCGAGAAGATTTCGCACATCCGCCGCGTGCGGGTCGCAACCTACCAGTCGGCGAGCGGTGCGGGAGCATCGGCCATGGACGAACTCGAACGGCAGCATGCCGACATCGCCCGGGGTCGCGAGCCGCACGTCGAAAAGTTCGTGTGCCAACTCGCCTACAACGTAATACCGCATATCGACATCTTCACCGACAACGGCTACACCAAGGAGGAGATGAAGATGTACAATGAAACCCGCAAAATCATGCACTCCGACATCGAGGTTTCGGCGACCTGCGTTCGGGTGCCGGTGATGCGGGCGCATTCGGAGAGCATCTGGGTCGAAACCGAGCGTCCCGTTACGCCGGACGAAGCACGTGCCGCATTCGAAGCCGAGGCAGGAATCGTGGTCGCGGACGAACCGCAGCGCAAACTCTATCCGATGCCGCTCTTCACGGCAGGCAAAGAACCCGTTTACGTGGGACGCATAAGAGCCGACCTGACAACGCCCAACGGGCTCGCTTTCTGGTGCGTCGCCGACCAGATAAAGAAGGGTGCGGCACTCAATGCCGTACAGATTGCCGAATGGCTGCTGGCGCACGGCGGATTGGGAAAATAAGAAGCGGATGCGTGCGCGCCGAAGACTCCGGCTGCGCACGCATGCCGGACGCAATAAATATTTTGTTAATTCGTTAAATAATACGTAACTTTGCACGATTAGTCTGTCGAAGTGAGAAAAATATTGGCAATGAAGAGAATTTATGCGGGTGCGACCGTAACGGCGATGGTCGCGATATTGTTCTGCGCATGCACCGGAACCGGCAGAATAGCCAAAAGCGGCGATCCGGAACTCATATACAACACGGCTCTCAAATACTACAATGCCGAAAAGTGGAACCGTGCCGCAGGATTGTTCGAAGCCTGCATGGGTTATTATGTCGGCAGCCAGCGGGAGGATTCGATAGCCTTTTTCTGCGCACGCAGCAAATTCAAGCACCGCGACTACCACGACGCATCGGAACTGCTCGACGAATTCCGCCGCAAATTCGGTCGCAGCGTCTTCATCGAGGATGCCGAAGGCATGTACGCCCTGTGCCACTACTATCTCGCACCGGGTCCGACCCGCGACCAGACGCTGACGGCACAGGCGATAGTTTCGCTGTCCGAGTTCGTGGAGCGTTATCCCGAATCGACGCGAGTCGAAACGTTCAACCAACTTATCGACGAACTGACGCTGCGGCTGCATGACAAGACATTCATCAACGCCTACACGTACTACAAAATCCGCAAATACAAATCGGCGGTGGTCGCGTTCAAAAACGCGCTGAAAGACTATGCGAACACCTCCCATCGCGAGGACATAATGTATTACATCGTGGTTTCGAACTACCAACTCGCCCACAATTCGATAGAGGCGAAGCAGGCTGACCGCTACCTTTCGCTGCTCGACTCCTACTATTCGTTCATCGAAGAGTATCCGGAATCGAAACACGTGAAGGAACTCGAACGTTACGCCCGTGAGGCGAAGAACTACATCGACAAAAACAATATAGACAAACAACAATAAGAAATGGAAATCAAGAAGAACATTCCGAACAACACGGTAACGCGCAAACTCGTCGATTTCGACAGGGAAACCGGCAACGTTTACAAAAGCATCAACATCATCTCGCGCCGTGCAAACCAAATCGCATCGGAACTGAAAGCGGAACTGAACCGCAAACTCGCCGATTTCTCGTCGCCTACCGACACTATGGAGGAGACTTTCGAAAACCGCGAACAAATCGAAATCTCGCGTTTCTACGAGCGTCTTCCGAAACCTGCCATAATCGCTACCGAGGAGTTCCTCGACGGCGAAATCTATTACAGAGAGGGCGACGCCAAATAGTCGTTCCCGCGACCGAATCCAGTCCGTCTGACGGACGACGAAACGATACGGAATCATGTTGAAGGGAAAACATATTCTACTGGGTGTAACAGGCAGCATAGCGGCATACAAGGCGGCTATGCTTTGTCGTCTTTTGAAAACGGCGGGTGCCGAAGTCAAGGTCGTGATGACGCCGACGGCAAAGGAGTTCATAACGCCCGTTACCATGGCGACGCTGTCGAAAAATCCGGTCGCCGTCGAATTCTACAATCCCGAGAACGGAGACTGGCACTCCCATATCTCCATGGGCGAATGGGCGGACTGTTACCTCATAGCACCCGCCACGGCGAACACCATAGCCAAAATGGCATACGGCATCGCCGACAATCTGCTGCTTACCGCCTATCTGTCCGCCCGCTGCCGTACCGTCGTCGCACCTGCCATGGACTGCGACATGTTCGCACATCCGGCGACGCAGGCGAATCTCGACACGCTCCGTTCACGCGGCGCAGCCGTCATCGACTCTCCCGAGGGGGAACTGGCGAGCGGGCTGTCGGGCAAAGGGCGCATGGCTGAACCGGAAGCGATAGTACGGTTCGTGAACGACCTCCTTTCCGAAAAAAAAAAGAGTAGTCTCGCAGACCGCCGGCTGATAGTAACCGCCGGTGCGACAATCGAAGCGATAGACCCTGTCAGATTCATCTCGAACCACTCGACAGGCAAGATGGGTTACGCGATAGCGGGCGAACTCGCGGCAAGAGGCGCGAAAGTTACGCTCGTCAGCGGACGCACGTCGCTCGCCGCTCCGCACGGAGTGGAGCGGGTGGACGTCCTGTCGGCGGAAGATATGTATCGCGCAACGACCGAACGGTTCGCTACTTCCGACGGTGCGATAATGTGCGCCGCCGTTGCCGACTATACTCCGTGCGAGGTCTCCGACCGCAAACTGAAAAAGGGAGACGGCGACCTTACGCTGCGACTGCGCCGCACGAAGGATATCGCCGCCGAACTCGGACGTGTGAAAGGGGAACGGCTGCTCGCCGGCTTCGCGCTCGAAAGCCACGACGCCGAAGCGAACGCCTGCGAAAAACTGCATCGCAAAGGATTCGATTTCATCGTCCTCAACTCGTTGCAGGACAAGGGCGCGGGATTCGGAGTGGACACCAACAAGGTTACATTCATCGACGCGGAGAGCAAAGAGCATTTGCCGTTGATGCGCAAAAGCGAAGTCGCGGAGCGCATCGCCGACCGTATCGAAAAATTTTTCAAAAGCAATCCGGCGACCGAACCCCGAAAAAAGTAAAACACCATGCTTACCGAACTGACTGTTGAGAATTATGCGTTAATCGACCGTCTCGAAATCCGGTTCGACCGTCATCTGAACATCATCACGGGTGAAACGGGTGCGGGAAAATCGATTCTCATGGGTGCGCTCGGACTGCTGCTGGGTGCGAAGAACGACACGGGAGCAATCAAGGACACGACGCGCAACTGCATAATCGAGGGAGAGTTCGACATCGACGGTTTGGCATTGGAAGATATATTCGGGCGCAACGGCCTCGAATACGACCCGCAAACCGTCATCCGCCGCATCATATCGCCGAGCGGCAAAAGCCGCGCCTATGTGAACGACCAGCCCGTACCGCTCGCGCTTCTGAAAGAGTTGGGCGGCTGCCTGATAGACATACATTCGCAACATCGGAATCTCATCATATCGTCAGAACAGTTCCGCATGAAGGCTCTCGATACTATCGCCGAGTGCGGTCCGGCAGCCGACGAATACCGCCGCACGTTCGCCGAACTGTCGCATCTGCGCGCGGAACTCGCCGAACTGAAAGAGCAGTCCGCCAAGTCGCGCGACGACGAGCAGTGGCTGCGGCATCAGGTGGACGAACTCGTTTCGGCTTCGCTGCGAGAGGGCGAAACGGAGGAGTTGGAGGCGGAACAGCGGACGTTGGAGAATGCCGACCGCATAGGCGAAACACTCTGCCGCATACGCCAGATGCTCGAAGACGACAACAGCGGCATGCTCGCACAACTCAAAGATGCCGAAAATTCACTGCGCCATATCGCCGCCAACTATGCTCCCGCGACCGAACTCGCCGAAAGGCTGCACTCCGTCGCAGTCGAACTGAAAGACATGGATTCCACTGTCGCCGGCGACGCCGACCGCATAGAGTCCGATCCCGAGCGGCTCGACAAGGTGAACGAACGGCTCGACACGCTCTACTCGCTCTGCCGCAAACATCGTGTCGATACGACAGCCGAACTGACAGCCGTCCGCGACCGCTACGCTGCACGGCTCGACGCGATAGTCCACGGCGACGAAGCCATAGCCGAAGCGGAACGCCGCACCGCCGAGTGCGAAGAGCGGGCGAAGAGGCTCGCCGGCGAACTGCACGACGCGAGAGCGAAAGCCGCACCCGACTTCGCCGGCGAAGTCGTAAAGATTCTCGCGGAGGTGGGCATGACGGAGGCGAAAATGGAGATACGGCTGACGCCGACCGCACTCTCTGCGAACGGATGCGATGCCGTCGATTTCATGTTCTCGGCTAATGCCGACATCGAACCTCGGCAAATCGAAAAAATCGCATCGGGCGGAGAACTTTCGCGGGTAATGCTCGCGCTGAAAGCGATTCTCGCACGGCGTCTCGCACTGCCGACAATCATTTTCGATGAAATAGACACCGGCGTTTCGGGTCGCATAGCCAATGCCGTCGGCGACATAATCAGCACGCTGTCGGAGTCGATGCAGGTAATCGACATCACCCATCTGCCGCAGGTCGCATCCAAGGGCGACAGTCATTTCCTCGTCTACAAAAGCGACAGCACGACCCGAATACGCGAACTGTCAGCCGACGAACGGGTGGAGGAGATAGCGAAGATGCTGTCGGGCGACACGATAACCGAAGCGGCACTTTCGCAGGCGCGAATACTGCTCGACAAAAAATAAACGACGATGAAACTCTTTACGAAAACTGTGTTCCTGTGCCTTGTGGCGGCTATTGTGTCAAGTTGCGACACAGCCATCAGGCATGGCGAAATCGACGGCACGGCGGCATACGAACCGAAATACGCCAAAGGATTCCGCATACTCGCCGACTCGGCGGCTGCCCACAGCCGCATACTGCGGGTGAACGATCCGTGGCAGGGCGCATCGGGCTTCGAACAGTCGCTGCTGCTTCTTGCCGAGGGTGATACGATACCGGAACGGTTCGACGGGCAAACGGTGAAAGTTCCGGCGGAACGGGTCGCCGTCATGTCGTCGAGTTTCGTTGCGATGTTCGATGCCGTCGGCGAATGCGAACGCATAGCCGGAGTGTCGGGAGTGAATTACATATCGAACCGGACGATAGCGGCGTCAGCCGCAAAGGGGCTCGTCAGGGAGATAGGTTACGAATCGAATCTGAATTTCGAAACGATAGCAGCCATGCGCACCGACCTCGTACTGTTATACGGCATATACGGCGAAGACAAATCTCTCACCGGCAAACTGCGCGAACTCGGCATACCCTATATATATATAGGAGACTACGTCGAACCCGAACCGCTCGGCAAGGCGGAATGGATTGTCGCCATAGCCGCGATATGCGGAAAGCAGGCGGAGGGCGAAACGGTTTTCGCCGCAATCGCCGACCGTTACGAATCCCTGCGCGATTCGATAGCCCGAACAGCCGCCGCACGTCCGCGGGTGATGCTCAACACGCCTTACCGCGACACGTGGTTCATGCCGTCCACGCGCAGTTATTCGGTACGCCTTATCGAAGATGCCGGGGGAGAATACGTCTACCCTGCCAACGATTCGACATCATCGGTTCCCGTATCGCTCGAACAGGCGTTGCTGCTTGCAACCGGTGCCGACGTATGGCTTAATGTCGGTCAGTGCGGTTCGCTCGACGAACTGCGGCGCACCAATCCCAAGTTCGCCGACGTAAAACCCGTTCGCAGCGGACGCGTCTACAACAACACGAAGCGTACGACGCCGAACGGCGGCAGCGACTTTTGGGAATCGGGAGCGGTTGCGCCGGACAAGGTTCTCGCCGACCTGACCAAAATTCTGCACGGCAATCCGCCGACGGATTCGCTGTATTATTACAAACGACTGGAATAGACGACGATGCGCGGACGCAATGCAATACTGTTTTCGATACTGGCTATCGCCGTCGGACTGCTGTTCGTGGCGGACATAGCCGTCGGCTCGGTCGATATTCCGTTCCGCAACGTCGTTGCGGCTCTGACGGGCAGAGAAACGAACGAATCTTTACGCAACATAATCATCGACATACGTCTGATAAAGGCTGTCATGGCTGTTCTCGCCGGTGCGGCTTTGTCGGCAAGCGGATTGCAGATGCAGACGCTGTTCCGCAATCCGCTGGCAGGACCGTACGTACTCGGAGTGAGTGCGGGCGCAAGTTTCGGCGTCGCCCTGTTCCTGCTCGGCGCACCGCTGTTGGGGTTCGCCGCGCATCCGTTCGCGCAGACCCTCGGCACGGCGGGCGCGGCATGGATTGGTGCAGCGGCTATACTGCTGCTCATCATGTCGTTATCAAGGCGCATAAAGGACATAATGGTGATTCTGATTCTCGGCATGATGCTGTCATCGGCAATAGGTGCGGCGGTCGAGATTATGCAATATCTCAGCAACGAAGCGGCTCTGAAATCGTTCGTCGTATGGACTATGGGGTCGCTCGGCGACGTAACCTACGGGCAACTCGCTATCATCGCACCGGCGACGATGGCGGGAATCGGGCTCGCCGTAGCGGCGATAAAGCCGATGAACATGCTGCTGTTGGGTGAAACCTACGCCCGCACGATGGGTCTGAACATTCTGCGGACGCGTCGCACGATATTCCTGTCCACCATTCTCCTCGCCGGAACGGTAACGGCATTCTGCGGACCGATAGGTTTCGTCGGGCTCGCCGTACCGCACCTCGCAAGGATGATTTTCGCATCGGCAGACCACCGGACGCTCGTCCCGGCATCGATACTGATAGGCACGGCGATGATGCTCGTATGCGACATCGCAGCCAAATGGCTGACGCTGCCGATAAATTCGGTAACGGCACTAATGGGCATTCCGATAGTAATATGCATAGTAACCCGCAATCGCAGTCTGTTCAGATGATAACGCTGCGCAACATATCGCTCGCCTATGGCGACCGCATCCTCGTGGAAAACGGTTCGGCGGAGTTCGCTGCCGGAGAACTGACGGCACTCGTCGGACGCAACGGTGCGGGCAAAAGCACTCTGCTCAGGGCGATAACGGCTATCGAACCGCCGAAAAGCGGCGAGGTGCTGCTCGACGGCAGGAGTGCGGCGTCGCTGTCGCCCGAATCGGTGGCACGAACCATAAGTTTCGTCAGCACCGAGAAGGTTCGCATAGCCAACCTGCGCTGCGAAGACATCGTGGCGATAGGTCGTGCCCCCTACACCAACTGGATAGGACGCATGCAGACGGTGGACAGACGAATTGTTGCCGACGCACTGCACGCGGTCGGAATGGAGGCGTTCGCCGCACGCGGCATCGACACGCTCTCGGACGGCGAGTGTCAGCGAATAATGATAGCCCGGGCACTGGCGCAGCAGACACCCGTAATAGTTCTCGACGAACCGTCGGCATTCCTCGACATCCCGACGCGGTTCGAGATATGCCGGCTCCTGCAACGGCTTGCACACGACGAGGGCAAATGCATACTCTTTTCGACGCACGACCTCGATGCGGCGATGCCGGTATGCGATTCGATAGCCGTAATCGACAACCGTTCGATAATCAAACTGCCGACCGGCGAGATTCGCCGACAGGGCATAATCGAACGTCTGTTCATCACGGAATAATATACCCGGTGTTCGCAAACGGTATCCGGCAGCCGATTTTCAGTCCCGGTTTCACCGTTCTGCGACATATTTCGCCACGAACAGCAATTTTTTAGGTAAAAACTCTTGCAGATTATCATAAATTCACTACCTTTGTGCCACTAAATGCCCCGTACGACGGGGCGATAGCGGTAAGGCCCATTCGTCTATCGGTTAGGACGCAAGATTTTCATTCTTGAAAGAGCAGTTCGATTCTGCTATGGGCTACACAGACGACGATGAAAATCGTTCGACGGGTTTAAGAATATCAGGAGCGGAGGCGAACTCCATCCGAAAGCGACCAAGGTCGTACAGCACCGAGAATCGATCGGTTTTATTTTGTAATGAATCGACGGTCGAGATGCGGTGGGGGGGGGAAGAAAAGATAGAAAAATAAGAAAATAAAAGATTAAGAATTATGGCAAATCACAAGTCATCGGAGAAGAGAATTCGCCAGACTGCAACGAAGCGTGCGCACAACCGTCTCTATCATAAGACTGCCCGCAACGCCGTGAAGGCTTTGCGCAACACGACCGACAAGAGTGCAGCCGAGGCTCTGCTTCCGAAGGTAACAGCCATGCTGGACAAGTTGGCAAAAACCAACATCATCCACAAGAACAAGGCTGCGAACCTCAAAAGCGCGATTCAGTTGCATGTAAACGCTCTGTAAGAGATAAAAGGTTTAGGCATTGCAAACAAGACGCCCTGCGAAATTCGCAGGGCGTTTCTGTTTCATGAGATGTACGTGGGGGGGGTATAGGTCTTATAAGTAATATAGGCAGAACAGGTGCGGCACAGCATGTTGCGGTTTACCTAATCTTGTTTAGAACTCTGATACGGCGCGGACGTAACGGTGGTACTCCTTGGTGTCCAACGACGAAATGCCGTTCGTCATAGAAACACACCTTGCGGCGTCGCCGTCGTCGGAGCCCGTCCAATAGTTCTTGCCTTCTATAATCGACATGCCGTATTCCAACAGAACGCCATTGACGGCAGCCTTGACATTATAGAGGTCGCGCAACTCACCTACGGTTGGCATTCTCCACTCTTTGCCGAAAGTTCCTACCCATGCCATGGCATCATTCCAATTGCAAAATGCGTCCTCCGACGATATTATAAGACCGGATTTCAGGTCGGGATTCACTTTCACGACAATACCCTGCTTGCTTTTGGAGACATACATATCTCCGACTTTGAACCCTCCGTCCGGAATCTTCACTCCGTCGTCCTTGCTGCAACCGACGAATGCCATCATCGCCAGCATGTATAGAATCAATTTCTTCATAATATTATTGTGATTTGATGCCGCTCAGTTTTGACAAAGTTAGCGAAACGTTCCGAATACGCAACACTCTTTCGGGGTATTGTCGCAGAATTCTATCGAATTACCGCCTGCAAAGTTCCGAAAAACAAAGTTTACATGCAATAGCGAATCGTCCGGAAGCAAAATTTTGTTATTTGCAGATTGGGGGAATATGCCGCAAGGTTGCGCGGCAACACGCAAGACGTGTCATAAAAACGGCGCGGGAGTTCCCGAAAGGAAACTCCCGCGCCATATAAAATATCGCAGGCTTACTGCTTGTTCGAAATGAGGAATTCGACATCCGATTTGAGCCCCACAACGAGATTGTCGTACTCGCGAAGGCCCGTACCGCCGGGGATAAGGTGTCCGCAGATGACGTTCTCTTTGAGGTTCTCCAACGGATCGACTTTCGCCTGAATCGCAGCCTCGTTGAGCACTTTCGTAGTCTCCTGAAAAGATGCCGCAGAGATGAAACTCGACGTCTGCAATGCGGCGCGCGTGATACCTTGGAGAATCTGATTCGATGTCGCAGGAACGATAGGACGCACCTCGACAAGTTTCAAATCGCGGCGTTTGAGAGCCGAATTTTCATCGCGCAACTTGCGCACCGAGATGATTTGACCTGCATGAACCGCAGTGGAGTCGCCCGCAGACGTAACGACGACCTTGTCGTACAACTCGTCGTTCACATCCATGAACTCCCACTTGTCCACTATCTGATCCTCGAAGAAACGCGAATCGCCCGGATCCTCTATCTGCACCTTGTTCATCATCTGGCGCACGATTACCTCGAAGTGCTTGTCGTTAATCTTCACGCCCTGCATACGGTACACCTCCTGCACCTCGTTCACGATATATTCCTGAACGCGCGTAGGACCGAGGATGCGCAGGATGTCGCTCGGCGTAATGGCTCCGTCGGACAACGGCATGCCCGCCTTGACGTAGTCATTCTCCTGAACGATAATCTGACGCGACAGCGGAACGAGATAACGCTTGATGTCGCCCGTCTTGGAAGTGATGACGATTTCGCGGTTACCGCGCTTGATTTTGCCGAACGTTACCTCGCCGTCGATTTCGGAAACGATTGCCGGGTTCGACGGATTTCGAGCCTCGAAGAGTTCGGTTACACGCGGCAGACCTCCGGTGATATCGCCGCCGCTCTTGCCCACGGCACGCGGAATCTTGATGAGGATATCTCCGATGCGGATTTTCGCATTGTCCTTGACCACGACGTGAGCCGAAACAGGCAGGTTGTATGATTTGACCTCTTCGCCCGACTTATCGACAATCTTGATGACCGGGTTTTTGTTGCGATCCTTGGATTCGATGATAACGCGCTCCGACATGCCGGTCTGCTCGTCGCGCTCCTCGCGATAGGTAACGCCCTCGATGACGCTGTCGTAAACGGCCTTTCCGTCGAATTCGGAGATTACGACCGCATTGTACGGATCCCACTCGCAAATCATGTCGCCCTTCCTGACCTCGGCGCCGTCCTCCATGAAGATGGTCGCACCGTAAGGCAAAGCATGGGTGTAGAGCACGATTTCGGTTTTAGGATCGACGATACGGAACTCCGACTGACGCGAAATTACGATATTGACCGGTTCGCCCTGCGAGTTCTTACCCTTGACGGTACGCAACTCGTCGATTTCGAGACGACCTTCGTATTTGGAAACGACGTTGGTCTCGACTGCCGAACCTCCCGCAACGCCTCCGACGTGGAACGTACGGAGCGTCAATTGAGTACCCGGCTCGCCGATGGACTGTGCAGCGATGACGCCGACGACCTCGCCCTTCTGCACCATGCGGGCGGTGGCAAGGTTGCGACCGTAGCATTTGGCACAAACACCGTGGCGCGATACGCAGGTGAGCACCGAACGTATATCGACCGACTCAATCGGCGATTTCTCGATAGCGGCGGCGATATCCTCCGTAATCTCCTGTCCGGCGGCACAAAGCACCTCGCCGGTGAGCGGATGGATGACGTCGTTGAGTGCGGTACGACCCAGAATGCGGTCGTAAAGCGTCTGCACGACATCGTCGTTACGCTTGATAGCCGTAGCCGTCAAACCGCGCAGCGTGCCGCAATCCTCCTCGGTGATAATGACATCCTGAGCCACATCGACCAGACGGCGGGTGAGGTAACCTGCATCGGCAGTCTTCAATGCGGTATCGGCAAGACCCTTGCGGGCACCGTGAGTGGAGATGAAGTACTCCAACACCGAAAGACCCTCCTTGAAGTTCGAAAGAATAGGGTTTTCGATGACCTGCTGACCGCCTTCGACACCCGATTTCTGCGGTTTCGCCATCAGACCGCGCATGCCCGACAACTGACGAATCTGCTCGCGCGAACCACGCGCTCCGGAGTCGAGCATCATATATACCGGATTGAATCCATCCTGATCATTGGTAAGCGTATCGACCACCTCCTTGGTCAGTTTGTTGTTCACGTTCGTCCAAACGTCGATAATCTGGTTGTAACGCTCGTTATTGGTGATAAGACCCATGTTGTAGTCCTCCATAATGGCGTCCGCCTTCTCGTAACCCTCATTGACGAGTTTCTGTTTCGACTCCGGAATGACGACGGCATCGAGGTTGAACGACAGTCCGCCCTGAAATGCCATACGGTAACCGAGGTTCTTGATATCGTCGAGGAAATTCGCCACCTTGTCGGCTCCGGCCTTCTTCATCACGTTGGCGATGATGTCGCGCAGAGACTTCTTGGTGAGAAGTTCGTTGATGTAGCCGACCTCCTCCGGAACGACCTGATTGACGATGATGCGGCCGACAGTGGTATCTTTGAGCACCTGCACCGGATTGCCGTTTTCATCCAAATCGCGGACCATGCACTTCACGTTGGCGTGGATATCGACGCGCTTCTCGTTATAGGCGATGATAGCCTCTTCCGGACCGTAGAATACGAGGTTCTCGCCCTTGACGCCCTTGCGCGGTTTGGTGATATAGTACAAACCGAGCACCATATCCTGCGAAGGCACGGTAATAGGCGCGCCGTTGGCAGGATTGAGGACGTTGTGCGAACCGAGCATCAGCAACTGCGCCTCCAAAATCGCGGCATTGCCCAACGGAAGGTGAACCGCCATCTGGTCGCCGTCGAAGTCGGCGTTGAACGCCGTACATGCCAGCGGGTGCAACTGCATTGCCTTTCCCTCGATGAGTTTCGGCTGGAATGCCTGAATACCCAGACGGTGAAGCGTAGGAGCACGGTTCATAAGCACCGGATGTCCCTTTATGACGTTTTCGAGGATGCCCCAGATTACAGGGTCCTTGCGGTCGATAATCTTCTTTGCGGACTTAACGGTCTTGACGATTCCGCGTTCGATGAGTTTGCGGATGATGAACGGCTTGTACAACTCAGCCGCCATATCCTTCGGGATACCCATCTCGTGCATGCGCAACTCAGGACCCACGACGATGACCGAACGCGCCGAATAGTCCACACGCTTGCCGAGCAGGTTCTGACGGAAACGTCCCTGCTTGCCCTTCAACGAATCGGAGAGCGATTTGAGCGGACGGTTGCTTTCGTTCTTCACGGCGTTGCTCTTGCGAGAGTTGTCGAACAGCGAATCGACAGCCTCCTGCAACATGCGCTTCTCGTTTCGCAGAATCACCTCAGGAGCCTTGATTTCAATCAGTCGCTTCAAACGGTTGTTGCGGATGATGACGCGGCGATAGAGATCGTTCAGGTCGGACGTCGCGAAACGGCCTCCGTCGAGCGGAACGAGCGGACGCAACTCCGGCGGAATGACCGGAATGACGTCGAGAACCATCCATTCGGGTTTGTTCTTGCCGTGCGATGCACGGAACGACTCGATGACGTTCAACTGTTTGAGTGCTTCGCTCTTACGCTGCTGCGACGACTCTTTGGACGCACGATCGCGCAGTTCGTAAGACATCTTGTCGAGATCCACCTCCTGCAACAGCGACTTGATAGCCTCCGCACCCATCATTGCGACGAACTTGTTCGGATCGTCGTTCGGGAGCGACTGGTTGCCCTTCGGCAGGGCGGCGAGAACGTCCAGATACTCCTTCTCGGCGAGAGTTTGCAGACGGGTTATGCCCTGTTCCGCTGCCGCGCCGGCATTGAGCACCACGTAACGTTCGTAATATATTATCGCTTCCAGTTTCTTGGACGGGATACCGAGCAGGTAGCCGATTTTCGACGGGAGCGACTTGAAATACCATATGTGTACCACCGGAACGACCAGCGAGATGTGTCCCATACGCTCGCGGCGCACCTTCTTCTCGGTAACCTCGACGCCGCAACGGTCGCAGACGATACCCTTGTAACGGATACGCTTATACTTTCCGCAATGGCACTCGTAGTCCTTCACGGGACCGAAGATGCGCTCGCAAAACAGACCGTCGCGTTCCGGCTTGTAGGTACGGTAGTTGATGGTTTCGGGCTTCAACACCTCGCCGCTCGACTGCGCCAGAATCTCCTCCGGAGAGGCGAGGCTTATCGATATGCGGCTGTAACCGGTCGATGTATTGTCTTTATTTATTGACATAATATTTATACAGTTTTTCTATTTTATACCTACAATTACACTATTCGAGTTTGACCGAAAGCGCCAAACCGCGCAACTCGTGCAAAAGCACGTTCATAGCCTCCGGAATACCCGGCTTCGGCAGGTTGTCGCCCTTGACTATCGCCTCGTAGACCTTGGCGCGTCCCGTTACATCGTCGGACTTGATGGTCAGAATCTCCTGCAAGATGTTGGCTGCGCCGAATCCTTCGAGAGCCCAAACCTCCATCTCTCCGAAACGCTGTCCGCCGAACTGCGCCTTACCGCCGAGAGGCTGCTGCGTGATGAGCGAATACGGACCTATCGAACGCGCATGCATCTTATCGTCGATCATGTGCCCGAGTTTGAGCATGTAGATGACGCCGACCGTAGCAGGCTGGTCGAAGCGTTCGCCGGTACCACCGTCATAGAGGTAGGTGCGTCCGCTGCGAGGCACGCCCGCCTTTTCGGTATATTCGTTAATCTGGTCGAGCGATGCGCCGTCGAAAATCGGAGTGGCGAATTTCAGCCCGAGTTCGCGGCCCGCCCAACCGAGGACGGTCTCGTAAATCTGTCCGAGGTTCATTCGCGAAGGCACGCCCAGCGGGTTCAGGCAGATATCGACAATCGTTCCGTCTTCGAGGAACGGCATGTCCTCGTCGCGAACGATTTTGGCGACGATACCCTTGTTTCCGTGTCGTCCCGCCATCTTGTCGCCGACCTTCAACTTGCGTTTCTTGGCGATGTAAACCTTCGCCATCTGGATGACGCCAGTCTGCGGAAGTTCGTCCCCGTTGGTGAGGTTGTACTTCTCGCGCTTGATGTTGGCATCGGCTTTTTTGACTTCTATCGTATAGTTGTTTACGGTACGCTCTATCAACTCGTTGAGATGAGCGTCCGTAGTCCAGTTGCAACTGCCCAGATTGAGGTATCCCACCGCGATGCCGCTCTTCTCGTCGATTGTCTTGCGGGCGATTTCGTCGAGCATCTTCTGCGAGAATTTCGCACCCGAAGCATAGAGTTCGACACCGAAATAGTCGTAAATGCCGGTCGTATACTTGCCCTGAACGAGCGTCCAGAGTTTGGACACGAGCGTCTTGGTAAGAGTCAGCACCTCGTCGGCGAATTTGGCGTCGAGTTTGTCGAGTTGCAGTTTTTCGGCATTGCGCCCCTTCTTGTCCATCTTGCCGGCACGGCTGTACAGTTTCGTATCGATGACCACGCCGTGCAGCGAAGGCTGCGCCTTCAACGAGGCATCCTTCACGTCGCCCGCCTTGTCGCCGAAAATCGCACGCAGGAGTTTCTCCTCCGGCGAAGGGTCGCTTTCGCCCTTAGGGGTAATCTTGCCTATAAGGATGTCGCCCGGGTGGACGTTGGCTCCGATACGGATGATACCGTTGGCGTCCAAATCCTTGGTCGCATCCTCGCTGACGTTCGGAATGTCGGACGTGAGTTCCTCGACACCGCGTTTGGTGTCGCGCACCTCCATTATATATTCGTCCACGTGAACCGACGTGAATATATCCTCGCGCTGGATACGCTCCGAAATCACGATGGCATCCTCGAAGTTGTAACCCTTCCACGGCATGAACGCCACTTTCAGATTGCGTCCGAGAGCGAGTTCGCCGCCCTGCGTCGAGTAGCCCTCGGTGAGAATCTGCCCTGCCTCCACGCGGTCGCCCGTCAGCACGACAGGTTTCAGCGTAACGGAGGTATTCTGGTTGGTACGACGGTAGCGCGGCAGTTCGTAAACAGTGATTTCAGGGTCGAACGAACATGTAATCTCCTCGGGCGTACGGTCGTACTTTATCTTTATCTTGGTCGCATCGGCGAACACCACTTCACCGGCTCCCGTGGCGACAATCTGTATGCGGCTGTCGGATATCATATCCTTCTCGATACCCGTACCCACGATAGGCGATTCGCACGTGATGAGAGGCACTGCCTGACGCATCATGTTCGAGCCCATCAACGCACGGTTGGCATCGTCGTGCTCCAAGAACGGAATGAGGCTCGCTGCGATAGAGGCGATTTGGTTCGGCGCGACGTCCATCAGTTGGACATCGGTGTCGCGAACGACAGGGAAATCGGCTCCCTCGCGCGCCTTGATACGGTCAGGTTTGAGGAAATGCCCTTCATCGTCGAGCGGAACGTTCGACTGGGCGACAATCTTGCCCTCTTCCTCTTCTGCCGAGTAGTATTTGATATGCGAGTTGTCCATATCGACTTTTCCGTCGGTTACGGTGCGGTACGGGGTTTCGATGAATCCCATATCCGAAATCTTCGCATAGACGCAGAGCGACGAAATCAGACCGATATTAGGACCTTCCGGAGACTCGATAGGGCAAAGACGACCGTAATGGGTATAGTGGACGTCTCGCACCTCGAATCCCGCACGGTCGCGCGACAGACCGCCCGGACCGAGTGCGGACAGACGGCGTTTGTGCGTGATTTCCGCCAATGGGTTGATCTGGTCCATGAACTGCGACAACTGACTTGTGCCGAAGAACGAGTTGATAACGCTCGACAAAGTCTTGGCGTTGATAAGGTCTACCGGAGTGAACACCTCGTTGTCGCGAACATTCATTCGTTCGCGAATCGTTCTCGCCATACGGACGAATCCGATCGAGAACTGGTTCGACAACTGCTCGCCCACCGTTCTTACGCGACGGTTCGACAAGTGGTCGATATCGTCGAGTTCGGCCCGCGAGTTGATGAGTTGAATCAGGTATTTGATGATTGCTATGATGTCTTCGCGGGTAAGAGTACGGATTGCGGAATCGATGCCGAGACCGAGTTTCTTGTTGATGCGGAAACGACCGACGTCGCCCAAATCGTAACGCTTGTCAGAGAAGAACAGTTTGTCGATGACATCGCGCGCCGTTGCGTCGTCAGGTGCCTCCGAAGCGCGCAACTGACGATAGATGTAGCGGACGGCATCGACCTCCGAGTTACATGTATCCTTTTGTAAAGTATTGTATATTATCGAGAAATCGACGCCCGACGGATTCTCCTTGTGAAGAATTATCGTCTTCACTCCGCTTTCGATAATGGCATCGATATGTTCTTCCGCCAAAACGGTCTCGCGATCGACGATGACGCTGTTGCGTTCGATAGAGACCACTTCGCCCGTATCCTCGTCCACGAAATCCTCGACCCATGTTTGAAGAACGCGGGCTGCGAGTTTGCGCCCGATCGATTTTTTGAGATTGGTTTTGGTAACCTTCACCTCGTCGGCGAGGTCGAATATATCGAGAATTTGCTGATCGGTTTCATAACCGATTGCACGCAACAATGTGGTAACCGGCAACTTCTTCTTGCGGTCGATGTAGGCATACATGACATTGTTGATGTCCGTGGCGAACTCTATCCACGAACCCTTGAACGGGATGATGCGCGCCGAATAGAGTTTAGTGCCGTTGGTATGCAGGCTCTGACCGAAAAATACGCCCGGAGAACGGTGCAACTGCGAAACGATTACGCGCTCTGCGCCGTTGATGACGAAAGTGCCCCGCTCCGTCATGTAAGGAATCGTTCCGAAATAAACGTCCTGAACGACTACGCCGAAATCCTCGTGTTCGTCGTCGGTACAATATAGTTTTAACTTCGCTTTGAGCGGCACGCTGTAAGTCAGACCGCGCTCCAAACACTCCTCGATGGTGTAACGGGGAGGGTCGATATAATAATCGAGAAATTCCAGTACGAAGTTGTTTCTTGTGTCGGTAATCGGAAAATTCTCCTGAAACACCTTGTAAAGACCTTCGTTCTTACGGTTTTCAGCCGTGGTGTCCATCTGGAAGAAATCCCTGAATGATTTGAGTTGTACCTCTAACAGGTCGGGGTAAGGCACTCTGTTCTTGACCGTAGAGAAACTGATTCTTGGTTGTTGTGTTGTATTGGACATGCTCTAATCCATTTGTTTTTTCGTATGAGTACTCATTGGGGAAAAACAACCCCGCGGCAGGTCTTTTCTATCCTGCCGAATGCCCTCAGCGTAAACATATTACACTCCGAGAGCATCCTAACTTCCAAAAATCGGGCACAGCACAATCGGCACTCCCGATTTTTAGACCAGAAAAGGCATAGTGCTTACACTGCAGTCGTAAGCACTACACCTGAGATGTCGGGTTCAGTCAAGTAATCGGAATTACTTGAGCTCAACCTCTGCACCAGCCTCTTCCAAAGATGCCTTGATAGACTCGGCCTCTTCCTTGGAAACGCCTTCTTTAACGGCTTTCGGAGCAGCATCAACCAAAGCCTTGGCATCGCCGAGCGAAAGAGCGGCAACTTCCTTAACAACCTTGATTACCTGCAATTTTGCCTGACCTGCGCTCTTCAATATTACGTCGAAAGTCGATTTCTCAGCAGCCGCCTCGCCCGCAGCAGCAGGTGCAGCAGCAACAGCAACAGCTGCAGCAGCCGGCTCGATACCATACTCCTCTTTGAGAACAGTAGCCAATTCGTTTACTTCCTTAACTGTCAAATTTACCAATTCTTCAGCCAGTTTCTTTACATCTGCCATAGTTGTAATTTTCTTTATTAAATTTTGTTTTTAATTCGTTGATTAGTTGTTTCTTTCTTCGAGAGTCTTTACGAGACCCGCGATTTTCTGACCTGCATTGGACTGCAATGCAGAGATAACATTCTTCGCAGGAGACTGCAAGAGCGAAATGATATCGCCGATGAGTTCCTCTCTGCTCTTGATGTTGCACAAAGTGTCCAACTGATTGTCGCCGATATAGAGGCAACCCTCTACGCAGGCGGCTTTCAGTACAGGTTTTTCGCAACTCTTGCGGAACTCCTTGATGAGTACCGCCGGTGCCTTGCCCGTCGTTGTGAACATGATCGAGGTATGACCCTCCAACACTTTCAACAATTCGTCATCAGCCTTCTCCGCCTTTTCAAGAGCCTTGCCGAGCAATGTGTTCTTAACGACGACCAATTTGATGTCGTTCTCGAAACACTTGCGGCGCAGCGATGCGGTCTGTTCCGCATTCAGAGCCTCGATGTCGGCGAGGTAGAAATGAGGATACTCTCCGAGTTTGGCAGCGATGTCGTTTATTACCAACGCCTTTTCTTCCTTTGTCATTGTCTATCCTCCTTGATTATTTGGTTTCTACTGATTTAGCATCGATTTGCAGACCCGGACTCATAGTGGTCGAGAGATATATGCTCTTGACATACGAACCTTTTGCTGCCGACGGTTTGAGTTTGATGATCATGCCGAGCACCTCTTTCGCATTGTCGGAAATCTGTTCAGGAGTGAACGAAATCTTGCCGATGGAAGTGTGGATGATACCGAACTTATCGACTTTGAAATCGATTTTACCCGCTTTGACCTCGTTTACCGCTTTGCCTACCTCCATGGTAACCGTACCCGTTTTAGGGTTCGGCATCAAGCCGCGAGGACCGAGGATACGACCGAGTGCGCCGACCTTGCCCATCACGTTAGGCGTGCAGATGATTACGTCCACATCCGTCCATCCGGACTTGATTTTGTCTACGTATTCATCCAAACCCACGTAATCGGCACCGGCAGCCTGTGCCTCCGCCTCCTTTTCCGGCGTACACAATACGAGAACCCGTACCGTCTTGCCGGTTCCGTGAGGAAGAGTTACCACGCCGCGAACCATCTGGTTGGCTTTGCGGGGATCCACGCCCAAACGCACGTCGATATCGACCGAAGCATCGAATTTCGTAAAGGTAATTTCCTTCAGAAGAGCGGCAGCCTCACCGAGTTTGTAAGCCTTGTCCGGCTCAACCTTTGCGTAGGCGATCTTTTGATTTTTTGTCAATTTACTCATTTCTGTCCAAATTACATTTTAGGAAATTCCCCGACAACGTTGATACCCATACTGCGTGCAGTACCTGCGACCATACGCATTGCCGCGTCGAGAGTGAAGCAATTCATATCGGGCATCTTGTCCTTGGCAATCTCTGCGATCTGCTCCCACGTTACCTCACCGACTTTCGAACGGTTCGGCTGTGCGGAACCCGACTTGATTTTTGCAGCCTCTTTCAACTGGATGGCTACCGGTGGCTGTTTTACGACGAAATCGAACGATTTATCGCTATAAACAGTGATGATGACCGGAAGAACCTTTCCCGCCTTATCCTGAGTTCGGGCATTGAATTGCTTGCAGAAGTCCATAATATTGACTCCCTTGGAACCCAAAGCCGGACCTACCGGAGGCGAAGGATTGGCAGCACCACCTTTGATCTGCAATTTAATAAATGCAGCAACCTCTTTTGCCATAATTTTCCCTTGGTTTATTATTCTTTTTCTACTTGTGTGAAACTCAACTCCATAGGAGTCTTGCGACCGAATATCTTCACTGAAACGGTGAGTTTCTTGGTTTCGTTATTGACACTCTCAATGGTACCTTGGAAGCTTGAGAAAGGACCGTCCGTAACCTTGACGATCTCGCCGACAACGAATGGAATCTCCTGTTCCTCCTCCATCTCGCTCATTTCATCGACACGACCCAATATACGGCTCACTTCTTGTGGACGAAGCGGCGTAGCATTCATCTTGCGACTGTCTTCCTTGGTATCGCCGAGGAAGCCGAGAACGTTCGGAGTATTGCGAATGATAATCGGAATTTGCCCAACTAATGCAGCCTCTACCAGCACGTAACCCGGATAAGAAACCTTCTCCTTGGAGATTTTCTTTCCGTTGCGGATGGTATAGACCTTTTCGGTAGGGATAAGAACCTGCGATATGTACTCTTCGAGGTGGCTATGACGGATTTCGTTTTCGAGGTACTCCTTGACCTTTCCCTCCTTGCCGCCGATAGCACGGACTACATACCACTGTTTTTGAATATCGCTCATAAGACCGTAAAACGATTAACGACCCAGATTGCCCAAAAACTTATAGATTCCCGCCATGATATTCTCGAAAGACATATCCATAGCCAGCACGACGATGGCGAAGATCACCGATGCGACCATCACCACTACCGTAGAACTCTGCAACTGCGAAAACGAAGGCCATGAAACCTTCTCGACGAGTTCATTGTAAGAGTTTTTAATATATCCCATAGTTCGTTTCTTTATTTTTCAGCAGGAGCAGAGAGATTCGAACTCCCATCAACGGTTTTGGAGACCGCTATTCTACCCTTGAACTATGCTCCTATGAGGAAGGCGGTCGAGCCGCCTTCCGTTATATGATCGGGGATTACTCTACGATCTTCAAAATCTGACCGGCACCTACCGTACGACCTCCCTCGCGGATTGCGAAACGCAGACCCTCGTTGAGAGCGACAGGATAGATCAGGGTTACGGTAATGGTTACGTGGTCGCCCGGCATAACCATATCTACTCCGTCAGGAAGAGCGACCTCGCCGGTTACGTCCATCGTACGGAGATAGAACTGAGGACGATACTTGTTGTGGAACGGAGTGTGGCGACCACCCTCTTCCTTCTTCAAGATATAAACCTCGGCAGTGAACTTGGTGTGAGGGGTAATCGAACCCGGTTTAGCGACTACCATACCGCGCTTAACGTCCTTCTTGTCGATACCGCGCATGAGCAGACCTACGTTATCGCCGGCCTCGCCTTCGTCGAGCAACTTGCGGAACATCTCGACGCCGGTGCAGGTAGACGACAGAGTTTTCTCTTCAAGACCTACGATCTCGACCGGATCGCCGACCTTGATGACGCCGGTTTCGATACGACCGGTAAGCACGGTACCGCGACCGGTGATGGAGAATACGTCCTCGACAGGCATCAGGAACGGTTTCTCGTTCTCACGCTGCGGAATCGGAATATACTCGTCCACTGCATCCATCAACTCCATAATCTTCTCCTCCCACTGAGGCTCGCCGTTGAGACCTCCGAGAGCGGAACCGCGGATGATAGGGCAGTTCTCATCGAAATCGTATTTGGCGAGCAGGTCGCGAACCTCCATCTCGACGAGGTCGAGCATTTCAGGGTCGTCCACCATATCGCACTTGTTCAGGAAAACGACGATCTTAGGCACGTTCACCTGTTTAGCGAGAAGCACGTGCTCGTTGGTCTGAGGCATCGGACCGTCGGTAGCGGCAACTACGAGAATCGCACCGTCCATCTGAGCGGCACCGGTAACCATGTTCTTCACATAGTCGGCGTGTCCCGGGCAGTCCACGTGAGCATAGTGGCGGGTAGCCGTCTGATACTCTACGTGAGCAGTGTTGATGGTAATACCGCGCTCCTTCTCCTCCGGTGCGTTGTCGATGGAGTCGAATGAACGGAGTTCAGAGAGGCCTTTTTTAGCGAGTACGGTGGTAATCGCTGCGGTAAGAGTAGTCTTACCGTGGTCTACGTGTCCGATCGTACCAATGTTCACGTGTGGTTTCGAACGGTCGAATTTTTCTTTTGCCATAGTAATAAATCGTATTAGTTTTTTTTATAAAAGTTACCTTAAAATATATCAAAAAGTTTCAGGCCATCGTTCATACAGATGCGTGCAATGCACCCTTTATTCCCATTCGATAAAGGTGCATTGCGCACAACTTCTGAGAGCGGAAGACGAGGCTCAAACTCGCGACCCTTAGCTTGGAAGGCTAATGCTCTATCAACTGAGCTACTTCCGCATTAACGCCGCGACCGGGCTCCATGGAGCCGCGACCGCCTTGCAGACCGCTTGGTCTGGTGGGAAGAGATGGATTCGAACCACCGAAGGTATAAACCAGCAGATTTACAGTCTGCCCCATTTGGCCACTCTGGTATCTTCCCAAAATTTTTCCGTTTCCTCTTTCGGTTCCGGATTGACTCGCCGCCGATCTTTTCAGAGGAGAGTTTCGCCCGCCGCTTTCGTTCCAAAAGCAAACTCTCTTCGCGATTCGCTGCCGGAAATTCATTCGTGCAAGCCTGCCTGCCCGTCTTTATCTCCTCACCGCGTCTTTATCTCCTCTCCGCGACGCTTCGCGGTTTTGCTTTCGCCCCCCGGTATCGGCATCGCGAGCCGATGGAGGGATTCGAACCCCCGACCAGCTGATTACAAATCAGCTGCTCTGGCCAACTGAGCTACATCGGCAATCTTCACCAATTCGGACTGCAAAGATAACCGAAAATTTCGAATCTGCAAAATTTTGGCGTAAATTTATCTTATTCCTCAAAGAACCTCATTCCCCCTTCTCACCGGCTCTGCGCACCGTATCGCAGGTTCGGATGCAAAATCGACTGCAAAGATAGAATAGTTTTGCGAAATATAAAAAAGTCGGGATGTTTTTTACGAAAAAAGTTGGATATTCGCCGTCCGCAGGTCGTTACCTATGTATAAACAGGGCTTCCGGTAAGCCGAACCGGCAGTGCCGAACTCGTCCTGACGATGCTGCGGAGAGAAAACGATGCACGAAAATAAAATATTTTTCATTCCCGTTACGAATATTTTATTACCTTTGCTTTCGCAATATGCAACTTAACAAATTTAAATAAATATGACAGATATTTTCGACCGTTTGGAGAAGAATGCGGGTGGTCCTATCGGACAGTACATGAAAGACGTCCACGGCTACTTCGCATTTCCGAAACTCGAAGGAGAACTCGGACCTCACATGCGCTTTCGCGGAAAAATGATGCTCAATTGGAGCCTCAACAACTATCTCGGGCTGGCGAACCATCCGGAGGTGCGCAAAGCCGATGCTGCCGGAGCGGCAGAGTTCGGCATGGCCGCGCCTATGGGTGCGCGAATGATGAGCGGACAAACGAAATACCACGAACAGTTGGAGCGCGAACTGGCAGAGTTCGTCGGCAAGGAGGATGCATTCCTGCTCAACTTCGGCTATCAGGGTATGATTTCGATTATCGACTGCC
>CAYRSF010000028.1:0-11982 GCA_964427035.1 uncultured Alistipes sp. | reverse complement strand
CTGGGAGTTTTTGGAATCACAAGCCTTTCCTGCTATCCCAGTGCTCCCAGTACTCCCAGTCCTCCCAGTCAAACCCGCACGTGCCGCACGTGCCGCACTCCTCGCCTCCAATCTCGCTCTCGTCATCTCCTCTCTTATTCCGCCGAATTTCAGGAAATCGGCTTTTTGTCGCTCTATAAGCCTCGACAATATGACATCCGTTTGTCGAATCAACACTATTGCGATATTCGCAACCGTTTCATCGGAACGCAATCTCACGGCCTCCGTATAAAATGCAGCGTCATTATGCGCTGCGCATACTCGCCGAGTCTGCAATGTGCGCGCATCGTCCTTGCTCCACAGGCATAGCGAACGTGCACGAAGATAATCCTCGTAATCCAGCAGCAACTCTTGCAGACTGGCTTTCGCGACATTGGTCAGTTTGATCTCCGTCTCTTTCGATGTCGAACCCGCCGAACTCCCCTCCGCAATATTCTGTTTACCGCTTCTCGCCGCCTGCACCATCTGGTCTCGCGTCCGGTCGCCACAATCGAGATAGGATTCGACGAAATACGCGGTTATGTCGTAAATACACTCCGCTTTGCGAAACGCTATCAAATCGCGATACCTGCCACGCTGAGGAAGAAAAGTTTTATCGGGAGTCATAATTCTTGTTTTTTATGGGAGAACTGGGAGCACTGAGAGTTGTGGGAGTTCTGGGAGTTCTGGGAGTTCTGGGAGCACTGGGAGTTCTGGGAGTTTTTGGAATCACAAGCCTTTCCTGCTATCCCAGTGCTCCCAGTACTCCCAGTGCTCCCAGTCAAACCCGCACGTGCCGACTTCCCTGCTACCCCAATGCTCCCAGTCGAACCCGCACGTGCCGACCTTCCCGCACTCTCTCCGAACACCCGCTTCGCATTCGCTGTCGTGCGGGCGGCGACCTCGGCGGCGGTCAGCCCCTTGATTTCGGCTATCTTCTCGCAAACGAACCGCACATACGACGACTCATTGCGCTCGCCGCGGTGCGGAACGGGCGTAAGATAGGGGCAGTCGGTCTCCAATACGATATCGTCGATGCCCATTTCGCGCACGACCTCAACGAGCGGGCTCTTCCTGAACGTTACCACGCCGCCTATTCCGAAGACGAAATCGCCCGCCGTGCGCAACTCCTCGAAGCACTCCATGCTGTCCGAAAACGCATGGAAAACGCCCCGCACTCCCCGTCCGGCGAAAGAGCGCATGATTTCGCGCATCTCCGACCATGCGCTGCGGGTGTGCACGGCTATCGGCAATCCGTATTTTATCGACAGTTCGACCTGTTCGACGAACGCTTCGGTCTGCTCCTTGCGGAAGGCGTCGCTCCAATAGAAGTCGAGCCCTATCTCGCCCACTCCGCAAAACCGTCCGATACCCTGCGGCGGCGAAATCAGATAGCGTTCGACACGCGCCAACTCCGCGCGCCAGTCCGGATTGTCGTTCACAGACGTCGGATGCAGACCCATCATGGGGCGCACCGCATCGGGGAACTCGCGGCAGGCGGCGAACATCCGCGCGTCGCTCGCGGCATCTATCGCCGGCAGGAGCATGGTTTCGACCCCGGCTGCCAAAGCGCGTCCGACCGCTTCGGCTCGGTCGGCATCGAACTCCGGTTCGTAAATATGCGAATGAGTATCTATCATCATACCTTTTCTATCGCTCTGCAATGCTCTATCAACTCCATTTCGGATGCCGCATCGCCCTTGTTCGGCGATTCGGAAGCCATGCGCACCGCCCGTTCGTAGAGTTCGGCGGCTTTTGCGTCGTCATGCTCGATGAACCGCGCATGAACATAGAGCAGCCGCACGCACGACATAATGTAGCGGCTGTACTTCACGGCATAGCGGAGCACCTCGGGCGTAAGTATTTCGGCGACGCTGTCAGCCGTGCCGCCGTTCATTATCTCGACGAACGCCGATTCGCAGGCGACACCCATGCGGTATACCGCAATCGACCCCGAATCAGCCGCTTTCATGCGCTGCAAAATGGGACGGGTCTCCTCTATGCGCCCCATATCGAGCAGCCGTCCTACCGCAAGCCCAGCGATGGCGGCATACATATAGTTGCCCAAATCGGCATCCTCCGGCACGTCGAACCACTCGTCCGGCATGTCGCGAAGACGCTCTCCGCGGGTTTGGAGCGCATTTACTTTCAGTTGTATCCACAACGAACGCAGTGTCAGAGGGTCGCGTGCGGCGATAAACAGGTTGTAGCCGTCGTTGGGCATGCCGCCCGATTTCATCGGAATGCCGTTGAGCAAACCTATCAACACTCCCGTAACCGAAACCGCAAGCAGAACTGTCGCCGCAGCCGCTCCGATGCCGTCGCAAGACAGGGCTATGACGGCGGCAATAACGGCAGTAAGCAGATTGACGGCGACGCCGCCCATATAATATAATTTGTATGGGAACCGCCCGTCCTTCATGGCAGGCGGATCGAGCAGACACTGACCGCCCGTGCCGTCGAGACTGAAACGTCCCCAACGAAAACCCTCGTCATCGCGAACCAGCACGAAACTGCCTATGCGGAACGACACGAATCCGTAGCCCGAAATCAAGCCGAAAAGCAGATGTCCCGCCTCGTGAATCACGAGATGAAAGAACCCCGCAGCGACGAGCAGCAGCATGAATCCTGCCCACCACAGCATGAAAATGCCGAATCCTTTATCGACCGTATCGCGAATGCTCTCGCGCACCGACGGTACGGATGCGAAGATGAAGACCGTCGCAAATCCTATCAACCCTCCGACGGCGAAGAACGAGAGCATGCGCAGAATGCGTTTCAGAGTGTTTTTCATATAGTTATCTTAATTTTTCATACATCTTCCCCGGCAGGCTTCTCACGTCGCCCGACAGTTCGAGATCGAGCAGTCGGGCAGTCGCAGCGCCTACCGCAAGTCCGCTTCGTGCGACGAGTTCATCGAACGAAATGCTGTCGCCGCTCTCGGGAAAGCAGTCGAGCAGGCGGCGTTCGTCGGCAGTCGGTTCGCGCAACTCGGCATGCATGCGTTCCGGCATCGCCGGCGTCGTCCAGCCAAGGCACGAAACGACATCGGCGGCAGAGACGACCATCTGCGCCATACGGTTTTTAATCAATGTATTAGTACCGACCGACATGGCATCGGTCGTCCGTCCGGGGACAGCCATCACCTCGCGCGAATAGGCGTCCGCCGCCGCGACCGTGGACATGGAGCCTCCGTTGGCAGGAGATTCGACGACGAGCAAACCTTCGCCGAGAGCGGCGATAATACGGTTGCGCGGAACATAGAGATTCCCGTTCTGCTTCGTCTGCGACGTAACCTCCGTAACGACCGCTCCGCCGCGTGCAATCATATCGCGTGCCAATGCGCTGTTCTGGGTCGGAATGATGTCGGGCAGAGCATTGGCGATAACGCCTACTGTCCGCAGTCCGAAAGCGAGTGCAGCACGGTGCGCCGCAGCATCCGAGCCGAAAGCCAGACCGCTGACGATAACGGCATCGGGAAATTTTTCGGCTATGCCCCCGACTATCTCGTTGCATACGCGTTCGCCGTAGGGGGTCATCCTGCGTGTTCCGACAATCGACAGCACGTGCTGCGACCGAAGCGCATCGCGGTCGCCTTTCATATATAATATATGCGGATAGTCGGCAGCCGTTCTCGCGAATTCGGGATAGTCGGCATCGGTCGAAGCGACGATTTCGATACCGTTGCGGCGGCAGTATTTCAACTCGCGCTCCGCTTCGGCGAATCCGGCACGGCGAACGATACTGCGGGCTATCTCCTGCCGCAAATGCGCACGAACGGCGAGGTCGCTCTCGGAAGCCGCGAAAATACGCCCGGCAGAACCGTACTCTTCGAGCAGATGCACAGTTCCGCGCACACCCAAATGCGGCACGAATGTAAGTGCCAGATCCTCGATAGTCATCCGTCAAAAGGACTTTTATGCGTAATAAAACAATTTCCAGACGTAAAGATACTCTTTTTTTTGGTGATAAAAATAAATCTTCCTATATTTGCACACCCGAATGCCCGCGGACATATTTGCCGCCGACATGAAACCGGTTGATGTGCAGCGTGAAATTTCTGCGAGGCGGCTGCATGGAGACATGAAGGCGGAAAACGATTCCGGACGGGAGCATGGAACAAGAGGTTTAACCGGTCTGATGGCCGAGTGGCTAGGCAAAGGTCTGCAAAACCTTGTACAGCGGTTCGAGTCCGCTTCAGACCTCTTCCGAATCGCGAACAATTAAGATTTAATTGTTCGCGATTTTCTTTTGTATTTTTTGACCAATAAGTCCCCCGCCCCCGATTAGGTCTCCGTAACGAAAAATCTGCGCCGGCAAGAGAATTTGCCGGCGCAGATTTTCTGTTTTGTCAGATGCGATTCTCCGAGCCGAATCCGAGACTTGAACTCGGGACCCCTTCATTACGAGTGAAGTGCTCTACCACTGAGCTAATTCGGCAGACGATTAAATCGTTCGAGGTGCAAATATCGCAATTTTTTCTTTAATCCCGCAAATTATTGCAAAAATTTTATGCCCCGATTGCTATATTTTATCGAAAACCGCCTAAATTTGTAGTATAAATGAAAATCGAATGGTTACTTTTCTGCTTTGTCTTGCGCTTCTCGTAGCGGCATACTTCACCTACGGGCGTTATTTGGAGCGCGTTTGCCGCATCGATCCGGCGGCGGACGTGCCGAGCCGCCGGCTCTATGACGGTGTCGATTACGTTCCGATGCCGCGTTGGCGCGTATTCCTAATCCAACTGCTCAACATCGCCGGCATCGGTCCGATATTCGGTGCCATACTCGGCGCATGTTTCGGTCCGGTCGCATTTCTATGGATTACCTTCGGCGGCATACTGATGGGTGCGATGCACGATTTTCTGTCCGGCGTCATGCTGGTGCGCAACGACGGATTGAGCATCCCCGAAATCGTCGGACGCTATCTCGGCGGCGGCATGCGTCAATTCATGCGCCTGTTCTCGATAGTGCTGCTGATTCTGGTCGGCGTCGTATTTCTGCGTTCGCCCGCAAGCATCCTCGGGCAGATGATACCGCAGGTATCCTACTACACGTGGATAGGCATAATCATAGTCTACTATTTCGTCGCAACGCTGCTGCCTATCGACAAAATCATCGGCAAACTCTATCCGCTGTTCGGTGCGGCACTGATATTCATGGCTCTGGGTCTTATGGGCGCGATTCTTTTCGGCGACTATACGGTGCCCGAACTCACGACGCTGCGCAATTCGCAACTCACGCCCGAGACTATGCCCATCGTGCCGACGCTCTTCATAACCATCGCCTGCGGAGCGATTTCGGGATTCCACGCCACGCAGTCGCCGATGATGGCGCGCTGCGTAACCAACGAGACCGAATGCCGCACGGTGTTCTACGGAGCGATGATAGCCGAATCGATAATCGCACTCGTCTGGGCGGCTATCGCCATGGCGTTCTTCGGCGGAGCGGACGGACTGTCGCACACTCTCGCCGAACACGGCAACAATGCCGCTTGGGCGGTCAATACCATATCGCGCAGCACGCTCGGCGTCGTCGGAGGCATACTCGCCGTGCTCGGTGTCGTCGCCGCCCCGATAACGTCGGGCGATACGGCGTTCCGTTCGGCGCGTCTGATAGTCGCCGACATCTTCCGCATCGACCAGCGCAGCAAACTGCGCCGTCTCGCAATCAGCATTCCGCTGTTCGCCGTCGGTCTGGCTATAACGTTCGTCGATTTCGACGTGGTATGGCGATACTTCTCGTGGACCAATCAGGCTCTGGCGACCGTCGTTCTGTGGTGCATAACGGTATGGCTCAATCTCGAACGACGCAACGTATGGGTATCGCTTCTGCCGGCCGTCTTCATGACGTTCGTATGTTCGTCGTTCGTCTTCGTGTCGCCGCAGTTCATCGGCTTGGGTTCGACCGTGCCGGCATATGTCGGCGGTGCAGCCGCAACGGTCGCGCTCACGACCGGAATGTGCTTCAAGTTGCATCGCGACAGACGCAAATAGATACTACGCCCGATGAAACGCAACGCAATATTCGTCATCGAGTTGTTCTTCGCGACGCTGGGACTTATGGCGGCGCAGAAAATCGCCTTCTTCATCCGCTACGCCGACTTGGCGGCAGGCATCCCGCCCGCAGATTTCGTCCGTGCGGTATGGCACGGATTGAGTCTCGACGCGACCGTATCGGGTTACATCGTCGCACTGCCTCTGCTGATGACGCTCGCATCGGTATGGCTGCCGTCGAAACTGTGGCTGACAGCGATAAAAACGGTTCTGACTGCATGCGCGGCGGCAACGGCCGTCATCTTCGCCGTAAATCTCGGGCTCTACGGATACTGGGCTTTCCCGCTCGATGCATCCATATTCCAGTATCTCGCCTCGCCGCAGGAGGCGGCAGCGAGCGTAACCGTCGGCGAATGGGTCGGTTACACAATCGCCGCCGCGGCATATTTCGCCCTCGTCGAGACGTGCTACATCCGGTTGCTGCGCGGATTCGACACCCGAAAGCAGGTCGGCAGGCGCATTGCTGATTCTGTAACACTATTAATATTAGGATGTTGTACGTTTTTAGCGATTCGGGGAGGGGAGAATGTGGTTACTGCGAACATATCGAAAGTCTATTTCGGCAATAACATGTTTCTGAATCATGCGGCAGTAAATCCTGTATTCTCGCTCATCTCGTCGGCGACCTACGGCGACGGCTCGACGGACGAATACCGCTTCTTCGACGAGAGCGGTCGCGCAGCGGCATTCGACGAATTGCGCGGCGACGGCTCGACGGCATACGGAGCGGATACGCTGCTGCGAACCCGGCGTCCCGACATAATATTGATTCTCGCCGAGAGTTTCGGACGTTCGACCGTCGATGCCTCGTCAGACGGGAAACCCGTGGCACCGTGTTTCGCCGAATTGAAACGCGAGGGCATATTCTTCGAGAACATGATAGCCAATTCATTCCGCACCGACAGAGGAACGGTGGCGGTATTGAGCGGATTCCCGCCGCAGACACGGTCGTCGATAATGAAGACTCCGGCTAAAAGCCGCCATCTCGCATCGCTTGCCCGTTCGCTTCGGAACGAGGGCTATGCGACGAGTTTCGTCTATGGCGGCGACCCCGACTTCACCAACACTTCGTCGTATCTCTACGGCACGGGATTCGACCGTATAATCGGGCAGAATGACCTGCGCATTGATGCCCCGACCTCGAAATGGGGATATGCCGACGACGTGATGTCGGACGTCTTCATCCGCCACACGACCGAATGCCGGAACAGCGGACGACCGTTCTTCGCGGTATGGCTCACGTTGTCGAGCCACGAGCCGTTCGACGTGCCGATACGGCGTTTCGACGACCCGATGCTGAACTCCATGGCATTCACAGACGAGTGCATCTGCCGCACGGTCGATGCATTGCGGCAATCTCCGAAATGGGACGATACGCTCGTAATCATCGTTGCAGACCACGCCTATCCCTACCCGTACGGCATAGCCGGAAATGCCGTCATGCGACATCGCATACCTATGCTTTGGACGGGCGGTGCGATACGTCGTCCGGCAGTCGTCGAGGCATACGCTTCGCAAATCGACATCGCCGCGACACTTCTCGCACAGATGGGCATCGACCACAGCGACTACCCTTTCAGCCGCGACATTTTCGACGCGCGGCTGCCGAAATTCGGTTATTATGTCTACAATAACGGTTTCGGCGTCATCGACACCGACGGCGAAACCATCTACGACTGCACGTCGCAACGCGTCGTCTCGCCCGACAGCGCCGACACACATCTGCGCATCGGAAAGACGATGCTGCAAACTACATACGAAACAATCGAAAAGATGCGATGAAAACCGTTCTAAAACTCGTTCCCACAGAGAATCAGACATTCCTGCTCGTAGGCAGCGGCGACAAAGGCGACCTCGTGCGCCGAATGGAACTTTCGCGGGAGGAAGAACGCCGCGGCGACTTCCGAAGCGCATGCAGCGAACGTTACGAGGCATTCCGGCTGATAGTCGATACGCTGCCGGAGGATGAAACGGTCGAACTCGACCGCAGCCATGCCAACACCCGTGCCGCATTGGAAATCATCTGCGGTTCGATGATCGACAACTTTCTTGCAGGCGATTTCGAACTCGCTGCCGCACAAGCCGAAATGCTCCTCGACTGCGACCCCGAAGATTCGATGGGAGCGACGCCGACGCTCGCACTGTGTTACATCGCGCTCGGCGAATGGGAGTGTTTCGACGAGATACTTATCGACCTCGACGACCGCTCGGCACACAAACCGCTGTTCGAAGCGTGGGCATCGTTCATGCGCACCGGCAGAACCGATACGCAGGCAATGGAGCGTCTGCGCCGTCATCGGACCGTCGCAGCCGAGTTCGCCGCCGCCGAACACCCGACGGATGATGCCTATCTGCGCGACATTTCGTCGGAACGCCCCTCGCAGGCGGCTCTCGCCCGCGAATTGTGGTTGCAGTGCGAGCCGGTCATGACGCTCTGTCCGGAGTTCGCGGAGGAGTTGAAGCGGAAACTGTAACGGAAGAAAAACCGGAAATCACACGACATGTCGGGCGGCATTTGTACCGCCCGACATGTCGCACCTATAATAACGCGATGCTCTCACGCGTCCGCGATACCGTCGTCAGACCGTAATCAGTTCGACGCCGGCATCCTCGACGATTTTACGCATTTCGGGCGAAATGCCGTCGTCGGTAATGATAATATCGACATCTTCGAGCGTCGCTATACGACCGAAGCCGTGCTGACCGAATTTGGACGAATCCGCCAGTACGACCGTTTTCGACGATGCCGCCATCATCTTCTGCGACAACTGCGCCTCCTCGACAGTCGAAGTCGTGATACCCAAATCGGGGTCGATTCCGTCCACACCCACGAAGAATTTGGAGCAAACCATGTCGGCCAGAGTATGTCCGGCATTTTCACCGAGCGTAGCGAACGACTTTTTATAGACGCGTCCGCCGAGTTGCTCGACCTGAATATTCTCCATCTCGTTGAGCAGTGCCGACACTTTGAGGAACGGAGTTACGACATTGAGCGTCTTCGACGGCATCGTCGCACGAATCTCCTCCGCCAATGCATAAGTCGTCGAACCTGCCGAAATCATGACTGAATCGTTATCGGCGATGAGTTGAGCCGCACGAACCGCAATACGGCGTTTGGCCTCCCGGTTAAGCGAACTCTTGGTCATCAGGTCGCGGTCGGCGATATGCGGATTGGCAAGCCGCGCGCTGCCGTGCACCTTGTAGAGCAATCCCCTGCTTTCCAGAATCTTGACGTCCTTGCGTATCGTAACTTTCGTAACTTTCAGTTCGTCTGCGACATCGGTGATGCGGATAAATCCGAACTTGTCGAGTTTGTCGAGAATGTATTTGTGTCTTTCTGCGATGCTTAACATAATTTTTCCGTTTTTTCGTTAAAGACCTTAAAGGCTTGAAGTACGGTTCGACCGCGCTTTAACTACCACAACTCCATCGTCAGCGGCTTGCGACCCGTGAAGCAGTTCGAGAACTCGACCTCCGTACCTTTCGGCAAATCGATGCGGACGGCCTTGTGAGGATAGAAAATCACAGGGTTCATGTGCCACGTAAAGCGGGTGCGGAACTCGATATCCGAGTTGTTCGTTACCTCGACGACCCCCTTTTCGGCATTTATCACGCGCACTTTCAACGATGCGCGAACCAACTTTTCGAGCCACTCGGCATCGCCGGCGAGTTTCTGGTCGAAAAACGCCACGATACGTCCGGCGAACATGGCCTCCCTGACGGATTCGAGCGTATACTCGCTGGCGAAAACCAGTGTCATCGGACGCATGCTTTCGCCGTATTCGTATGCCGACGGATTGTGCAGGTCTGAATTCGCCGTCATCGGCAGTTTGTACTTGTCGAACCAGTCGAGAACTTTCGGGTACCACTCCTTGTTGTTGAATATCTCGACGGCGTGGATACGACCCTCCTTAATCAGATTCTTTTGCAGGTCGAACATGTCGCATTTCTTGTCGGGCCAGCCCGGGTGGTTCCACTGTATGAATGCCCCCTGCTTCTCCGCAGCCTCGAAATCGAGCATCTCGGTCTCGCGCATAGGGATGCGCTTGTTTCTCTTGTCGCGAATCTCCTTGCCCGACGCATCTTTGAGGTAACGGTCTTCGTGGAAGACATTGCAGTCGGTCAAAAACAGCGCGTTCATGTGTCCGAACGGCTTGGTGCGGGTGATTTCGGCACCCTGTATCACTATCATGCCGAACTTGTCGCCCTCCTTCTTGGCGAGTTTGTAGGGCAGATTGTAATCTTTCAGCATCAGTCCCTTGTTGTGATGAACGCCGATATGTTCGGTCATGGCGATAACGTCCAGTCCGTCCTGCCAAGCCTCGCGGACACGACCCACGGGATATACCTGTGCGTCGGCGAAGATGGTGTGCATGTGGAAATCGCATTTGAGCGTCAGATATCCGCCGACGTCGGGAATCGAGATTACGCGGCGCATGGCGGGTTTGAGTTCGTAGCAGAACACGCGGTCGTCCGAATTCTCGGGCGGCGGAGCGGCGAAAGCCGAAACGGCGGTCAAACCCAATGTCAGGCAAAGAACAAACGATTTTTTCATGGTATTCGGAATAGATTATTTAAGTCCTTTGAAATCGGGCGTATAGAGCGGCTGTTCGGCAAGTATTTTGTCGCAGTACGCCTTGACGTCCTTCCAGTGATAGTACGGCTTCACGTCGCTCTCGACAGGGAATTCCAACTCCTCCTCGTTGAGCAACTGCTTCACGAGTACGTCGCCCGTCTTCGGATTGCGATAGAAAATCCATTGAAGGTTGCATGCCATCGGAATATCGAAGTCGTGCCACGTATCCTCGATGCGGTCGAGCGACGGTGCCTTGTCGCTCCAATTTTTCAGCCGCATCGAGTTGAACAGACCCATGAACACTCCGTCGTGTCCGAACCGCAGCGTAACGGCAGGTTTGCCCGCAGCGACCTTCTCGTCGGCATCGTCGATGAAATTTTTGAGCAGTTTCGCCGAAACCCAGTCGAGGAAACCGCCGCCCGTTCCCGACGGACCCTTTTCGTAATAGAACACGGCGTTGATAAGACGCCACCAATTATACTGCTCGTCCGGAGTGAACAGGTCGAGGAAATTCTCTTTCGACGGCGTATTGGGCATATTGACCGCCACGCGCCACAAATTGATTACGAAATCGTACGGACGCTCGATGGCGGCACCGAACTCGGGAGCGAACAGCGAATTGAGGATGCGCGTATTGTCGATGATTTCGCGGCGGAACGCATACCACTCGTCCACCCACGGTCCGACCGGATAGCGGTATTCGTCGATATGGGACGACAATTCCGGAATATTGTCCTTGTAATAAGGGTTGAGATACGGCATGTATTTCGACCCCGTATCCGTCGTCAGGTTCATTTCCGGATCGTGGCGCAGCAGTTCGCCCGCGAAAGCCGACATGCTGACCAAACAGCGCGGAACAGTCGTCGAAACGGCGAAAACAGTCGGGTGATTGCGGAAAACATCGGGATAGTTCTCGTACATGCGTGCCGCAATGCCGCAGTGCTGCTCCTGCCCCAGAGCCGAGAGGTCGCCCGCACGCCCCTGACACACCTCGGCGGCACGCAGCAGACGTCCGTAGACATCCTCGCCGAGCGGAGTGAGTTTTCCTGCCTCGTGTCCTTCGGCGAAAACTTTCAGCACGCTGTCGAACTTGTAGTTGCGCAGTATGTAACGCGAACCGTGGCGACCGTAGTGCGAAATGTAGAACGGTTTGTACCCTTTCGGTGCAGGAGTCTGCTCGGCGAACTCGGTCGGATAGAGTCGGTAGACGCCGCGAGCCTTGGTGAGGTCTGCAAGGATTTCATCGCGGATCTGTCCGGCGGCAACCGCCGAAATCACCGTTGCAAAGGCGAGAATCAATAGTTTTTTCATAGGTTTTATAGTTTTTTAAGTT